>JADFXY010000217.1:0-8041 GCA_015233355.1 Deltaproteobacteria bacterium
CCACCCCTTGGGCCCGTAAATGATTGGTGATCGCTTCCGCCAAGGCCCCGAACCCGCCGCGATAATAAGCCAGCACCTCCCGTCCATACGCGTCTCGGCTGCCGCCGCGCAAGACCAGCTTATTCCAAAACCAGACGGCCGAAATCTGATCGGCAAACGGCCCAAATTTTCCGACCAGGAGAGGCTCCCAGACGACTTGATAGACCTTCGGACCGCACAGGGCCAGAAGCCACTCTTTTGCCGTGAGCGATTCCAACTGCTTCCAGTCCTTGACCGCCCGGACCTTGAACACGAGCAGCCCCAGCCGAATCCGGTCCAGGAAACCCAGCGGGGTGAATCTTAAGACGTCAATCGGCCGGCTTAGTCTAAAAATTTTTTTGTCATAGTAGATGGCGGTGTTGGTCGGCTGAAAGATGATGTTTTCTTCTTGCCCGATGTCCTTAACCAGATCCATCAGGTATTGGTCGCTCTTGAACCAGTGGTGATAAAACCGCTCCACCGTCACCCCATCTAGATCAAACCCGCCGGCCAGCCCACCGACGGATTTACTTTTCTCTAGGATGGTCACCTGCTTGCCACGCTTTATGAGTTCGAATGCCGCGGCCAGGCCGGTAAATCCGGCCCCGATAATGACAATGGGCTTACTTTCCTGACTGGTTGACTGATTCATGTGTTTTCTTCTCCCCACCTCAACGTCGTTGACTTAAGGCCGCGCTATCATGCAAATCTTTTAAATAGTTAATTCCACATAAGCCCCAACGGGGCGCTCTAGGTTAGCCCAGGGCAGCGCTCCAATGCTGTTGAATTAAGCCGTATTTCCCAGGGCGTTGCCCTGGGTTAACCTAGAGCGCCCCGTTGGGGCTGAATCGGAATTGACCATTTATTAGAATTGGATCCGATGTCTCAAAACTCAGGCGCGGCAGACTAAGCCCGGCGATTTTTTCGATAAAGATACCCACAATAGAAAATGAATCCAGCCAGGGTCATCGTCCCCCACAGGAGAAAATGCGTGGCAAAGGCATAAGACGCAGCCTGTTCCGGTGCAATTTGAAATAGTTGGGCGGCCTGCATGGTAAAGAAATGAAATGTCCCAAAGTAGCCTGGAGAACTCGGGACCAGGGTGGACAATGTCCCCATGGATAGGGCAAACATGCCCACGTTGAAACAACCGGGTAGACCCAGGGCCGCGGCAACGGCAATGAACAATCCTCCCTCCAGCAGCCAGGCTCCAACGGAATAAACCAGCAACGGCAACAGCAAGGAGAAGCGAGACAAGGTGACCAGGCTGTCCAGAATTCGGATCACCGCGTCATGGGCTTTATGTAACACGGAGACTCGATCCACCCGGCGCCGGATGGCCGGATGGGACAAAAGGTTGCGGATCGGCCTGGACAAAAAAATGACACAACAGACGCCGCTAATGGCTATGGCCACCAGAAGGATGATGGAGTCATAAAAGGGGACCGATGCTCGGCCGACCGGCATGACCAGAAAAAACCCGAAAAAGATGATCAACAAAGTAAATAAATCAAGCAGCCGTTCCAGTAACAACGTGCTTAAAATTACCGGATACCTGGTTTTGAGTTGGGTTTGGAACCCAAAGACCCGCAAGACATCGCCGGCCCGCAGCGGCACGACATTGTTCACCGCGATCCCGGCCATATAGGGCGTAATGCAATCCCGGCAACGAATGTCTTGGTTGAAAACGTGCAGCATGACCCACCAGCGGATTATCCGCAAGGTGTAGTCCAGGGCGAGAGAGACCAGGCCGAGCAAGACATAAACCGGATTCATGCCGGTCATGGCGGATAGAATCCGGCGAAAGTCAACGCCGCGCAGGACATAATACAGAAAGATGAAGCTGACGGCAAATCCGATACCGGTTTTAAGCCATTTCAGCCGGCCGGAAGAAGGGGATGCGGCCGCGGGCGGAGAAGCGGAGGCCGTCTCCGGGGTCGAATCATGGGATGTGTTAATGGCGGGTTCTTTCAATGTTTCCATCTCCAGATGTAGTCACCGATCAGGGTCGTTTCAGCTCAATATATTCGGCTCCGATGGGCGATATGAACCACAAGCACCAGCAAGTGCTCGTCCTCAATCCTGGCCAAAACACGATAATCGCCGATGCGATAACGCCAAAAATCCCGAAGTTGTCCTTTGAGCGGCCCTCCCAGGAGGCGAGGATTTGGAACAACACGATCCCACAAAAAGCGGGTAATGCGGCCGGCATTCTCCGGACCAAGCTTGCTCAGCTCCTTTTCCGCGTCCGGGGTCAGTCTAATCTGCCAGGCCAAGTCTCCGCTCCACGTCTTTCAGCGGGATAGACTGCTCACCGCTCTTGAGAAATGTCTCGTAGGCCGTCTCAGCCAGATAAGCATCTTCCAGGTCTTCAATACACCGTTCCAGCGCCTCGCGAATAAAATAGCTTTTGGTCCTTTTTGTGGCCTGGACCAGTGTGGCCAGCCGCGTTGTGAGTTCCTCTGGCAATCGGACTGTATGCATATTTGTCATGTTGC
The DNA here is from genome assembly GCA_015233355.1 of Deltaproteobacteria bacterium. Lineage (GTDB taxonomy): Bacteria > Desulfobacterota > JADFXK01 > JADFXK01 > JADFXK01 > JADFXK01. The sequence continues at coordinate 2,517 of JADFXY010000217.1, forward strand.
CCCCCTTGGTATTATATGTAATACAAGTTTATCGTAAGTTGCCTCCGGTAGCAACAAAAAAGGTGATCTATCCACGTTCCTCGGGACTTGCACAAGGAGGGCGGCAGATTTCACATTCAAAAGCATTCTTCAACATCTATCGGTATCGGGTTTAAAGACCAGCCCTTTATTTAGGAGGTAGGACAGAACGACAAATAGGGGGAGCAATGAGGCTTGGGCGACCAGGGCGTTAATGCCTTGCAAGACTAAGGAGGTTAATGAAAAATGGTTGAGCCCGTAGCAGAATAAATAAACGGAGCAGAATCTTATGATCATTTTGTTGTTATTGCTGCGAAAAACGATATTGCCGGTGGTCTTGAAGTTAAACAAAACCCCTAGGACCGTAGCTATTGGCAACGCAATATTATATTTAACCCCGGCAACAATTAACAGGGCGTAAACGCCATATCCAAACAGGGTGTTGATCACCCCGACGACCACAAAGCGGCAAAATCGGTTCCGCCAAAAAAGAGATATCAGCCGGGCCGAATGATCTTTTAAATTACTTATGGTCATCATTGAAATTAACGCGTTCTTTTTCCACGACCAGAGGCAGGTTTTTCGAGTCTTGGTAGAGAGAACTAACGATTTCACCAAGATATCCAATTAGAAAGAGCTGGACCCCGGACAAAAAGAACAGGCCGACAGTTAACGTCGGTAGTCCGGCGGGAGCGTCTGCCCAGAAAATAAGTTTTAATATAAGTTGAATAAAGGCCACACCGAAACAAACAAACGAGAGGAGGATACCGATCACCGAGGCCATGCGCAGTGGAAACATGGTATGGTGAATAAATCCGTTCAAAGCATAAAAAAATAAGCCGGCCAGGTTGGCCGTGGATCTGCCTTTATGCCTTTTTTCCATGTGGTAATTGATCCCGGTCCACTCATAACCCAGGCTCATGATGAGGCCGCGGATATAAGGGTTGGTATCTTTGACCTGCTTCATGATATCCAATACCGCTTTATCGAATAGACAAAATTCTCCGGCGTCGTTGACCAGTTCATCTTCCGATAGATTTTTGAGCAGGCGGTAGTAAACTCGGCGCAATGCGGTCATGAAATATGACTCTTGCCGCTTTTCCCTAATGGCGAAAACGACCTTATAGCCTTTTTCCCATTCCTGAATAAATTGGGCAATCATCTCCGGGGGATCCTGAAGATCGGCGACCAGTAGAATCACCGCGTCGCCGGAGGCGGCTTTAATGGCGTTAAAGACCGAGCGGACCTGGCCGAAGTTTTTTTGGTTGGCGATAATCTTAATGTGGTGATCCTTGTCCGCCATTTCTTTAAGGACCGCCATGGTGTTGTCTTGCGAACAATTATCGGAGAAAATATGTTCATAATCATATTCTTTTAGGTGTTCAAAAACCTCTTTTACCCGCGCGGCCAACGGACCGACATTTTCTTCTTCATTATAACAGGTCGTCACAATACTAATCAGTTTCATAGGGTTAACCCTTTGTGGCAACAGTGTCAGGGTCTAGTTTCGGACCAGTTGCCTGATTTTGTCCCGGTGCTGGTCTGGATGCAAAAAGATAAAGTTGGTCTCCTGGGTGTGCTCATCCATGCTTTCAAAAGGAGCCAGCCGGTCATGCCGGATAATATAGCAACCGTAGCCTATTTTTTTAAATAACTCAATAAGTTGATTGGGATGGTAGCCGAAGCCGGCCGACCATTTCCGGAGCATTTCGGTAAACACCACCGGTTTCTGGGTGGTTAACGTTTGGAGGCCCCCTTCAAAAACGAACAGCTCGGCCCCTTCCACGTCGCATTTGATAAAATCGACCGTTAAATTTTCCGCTTGAACAAAATCATCGAGCCGCTGGACCCGACACTTTATTTCCATGACGTCATCCCGGCCCGTGAGATTGGCGGCTGAGGCGTTGCCCGATCCGGCCGGATAGAAATAAAATGTCTCGACCGCGTTCTTATTTGAAAAACCAAAGTTATGGGGCGTGACGCGGGTTATGCCGTTGGCCTTCAAGTTCTTGGTCAGGTAGGCATAAGTGCCCGGGATGGGTTCAAAGGCATGGATAGTGATCTTCGGCCTTCCCAAAGACAGGTTCAGCGAGTACCAGCCGATGTTGGCCCCGATGTCCAAAATCACCGAATTGTCAGTGATCAGAGCTTCGACCAGGCGGAGTTCCTCGGTCTCATAGGACCCGAAATTGAGAATTTCTATGGGAATCAACCGGGCGTCATAAGGATCTACGGCCAGCTTTAGACCGCGTCGCCGGGTGGTCATCGTGACCGCATCGCCGGTGATTTCAATGGCCGCAATATCGGTGGCCTTGAGGAGCTCCGCGTAATCAAACCAGACGGCATGAACGGCATGCATCCGGTCGATATATTCCGGTTTGGATAATGATCCGGCTTTATAGGCCAGACTCAGTTCTTTTAAGGTCATAGATAGCTCTCGATCGTCCGTGTAAAACCTTCCTGAAGAGATACGCGTGGTTCCCACCCCAGGGCTTTTATTTTAGATGTATCCGCCTTGTTTCTGCTTATTTGACTTTCCAGGTAACCGGCCGGTCGGGATTCAGGCTGGCTGATCACCTTCAGGCCGAGTTCGGGAAACAGGCCGGCCACGAGTACCGCCAGGTCTTTGACGCTGATTTCGCCGTCATCATTGCTGACGTTATAGGCTTGGGCGTTTTCGCCTTTAAACAGCACCGTAAAAAAACCGGCAACAGCGTCAGCCAGATAGCAAAATGATCGTCTGGCCGAGCCGGTGCTTTTTAAAAAAATATCCCGCCGAGCCACCACGTCGGCCACAAAATCGGCAAAGACCCGGCCGTCGGTCAGGCTCATGCCGGGGCCATAGGTGTGAAACGGTCTGACCACCTTTGTCGGAACGCCGTATTGCCGGTTCCAGGAGACGCACATGGTCTCGCCGAGTCTTTTACTTTCGGCGTAACAGCTTCTGACCTGCATCGGATCGACATAACCATAATCCGTCTCAGCCGTGGGAATCTGTTCGGCTCGGACCTCCCCGTAAACTTCCCCGCTGCTGAAGAATAAAAAGCCGTCGGAGCCGTTTTGGCGGGCGTATTCCAGTAAATTATAAGTTCCAATCACATTCGGCGTCAGGGTCCCCACCGGATCGAGCCCATAAAACTTGGGGCTGGCCAGGCTGGCCGCGTGGATGATGACTTGGGCCGGGTGCGGCGGTAAAATCGGCCGGCAGACATCTTGTTCAATGTAGATAAGATTCTTTGCCGCCGTGTCCCCGCCGAATCGAAGCTCAGCCTTGGCTATGCTCCTGACCAGGGCCAGGATACGGATGTCCAGGCGCCGTTGTTCGTTCAGGTAGAGTAACGTCTCGACCATATAGGCCGGCAAGAAACCATTGGCCCCGGTGATCAGCACCGTCTTTCCGGCCAGGCTTTCCCACGGCAGGTCGGCCGAGGTAATATAGGCTAAGTCCTCTTGAATTATGGGGTGGCGCATATTAGTTCCCGCCCATGGGATATCGTTGATGCCAGATGATTGTCCGCTTGATGGTGGTATCCAGATTAACCGTAACCTTAAGCCCCATCGACCGGCCGGCCGACCCGACGTCCGGGACAAATTTGGACCGGCTGGGGGATAAGTGCGAAGCCACCCGAGTCAGGATGCCCGGCGGCCGCCCGGCAAAATTACCGGCGATCTTTTCCGCCAACTCCCGCAGAGACACCCCGTCCGGGCTGCCGACATTATAGCACGCCCCGACTTCACCCCGGACCAGCAACGTCAAGAACCACCAGGCCATATCACTGGCATACATGTAGCTGCGGATGGTTTCGCCATCACCCATGATCCGAATGGATTGGCCCAGCAAGGCGTCTCGGATAAAGTTATTGATGGCCCAAGGCCGATCCAGCAATTGATAGGGGCCGATAAAGGCGAACGGCCGGGCAATGACCACCGGCAGCCGGTACTGGCTCCGGTAAACGGCGCATAACGTTTCGGCATAGCGCTTGGCTTCGGCATACCCGGCCGCGGCGGCGGCACAATTCAACGCCCCGGTATAAAAAGTCTCCGGCATGGTCTCCATCGTCCACGGCTGCGATCCATAGATCAGGCCGGAGCTGATATGTAAAATTTTTATGATGGTGGAGCTGCGGGTGGCGGCTTCTAAGACGGCGTTGGCCCCCTGGGCGATGACCTGCATGGTTTTGAGCGGGTCGGAGGCGTGGACGCGATTGTCCGGTGTCCCTGCGGCATGGATAATCCATTGAATATCTTCGGGAATATTGATGACGCTGCGGACATCTTTATCGATTAGGGTGACATCCGGCCGGCCGGCCAGGTGCGGGAGACGTGTTTTGAGCTCATGGGCTTTTCTAGACAATATATTGAGCTGAATTCCAAAATTAAACTCGTCATTTAAAAAAGTCAGCAGTTCGGCCAGCCAGGAGCCCACAAAGCCCGTGCCGCCCGTAATCAGAATGCGGCCGCCTTTCAGCTCGTTCAAAAGGGAGATGTCCCCGGCCTGAGATGCCTGTAAATCTTCCCGGATAAAGTCTCTTGGTTCTTTGTTCATGTCTTCTCCCGGCGGCGGGCGGCCAGGTCCAGGGCCACCTCAATAATCAAATCCTCTTGACCGGCCACGACCTTGCGGCGGCCGAGTTCAAAAAATACGTCCCGCGGGTCGACCCCGAATTGTTCAGACACTCTGGTGACATGTTTGGAAAAACCGGAAAAAACCCCGGCCAAGGCGCTGACCACGCTCTCCGATTTACTACAGGGGATCTCCTTAAGCAACTCCTTTTCGGCCAGGTCGCCGGCGTCCAAGAGCTTATAGAAATCTATATCGGTGGAATACCCCATTTTTTCCAGCACCGCCACCAACACCTCCAATTGTGTGTTACCTGCCCCGGCCCCGAACCCTCGGGCTGTCCCGTCAAGGATGGCCGCCCCGGCCTGGACTGCGGCAATCGAATTGGCAATGGCCAGGCCCAAGTTGTTATGAGCGTGATAACCCACTTGAATTTTTAACGTCCTAACCAATTCGCCGACTTTTTCGGTGACCTCGGAGGGCAAGGACGAACCGGCCGAATCATATAAAACCACCCCGTCCGCGCCGTAAGATTGCATCTTATAAGCTTCTTCGGCCAGCACCTCTTTAGAGGCCATATGGGTCATCATCAGGGCCCCGTAAACTTCCTTGCCCTGGTTCCGGATATAACTGATGTGCCGCTGGGTCAGGTCCGCCTCCGTGCAATGGCAACCCACCCGAAAAACATCGACGCCCAGGGCGATGGCCGGCTTGATGTCTTTATTGATCGTGGCGAATCCCGGCATGACGTGAACGCCGAGTTTGGAATGGACCAGATTTTTTCTGGCCGTCTCCAGCATCTCGGCATCTTCCAGCAGGCTTTCACCCACCTGAAGCGAAGACGCCCCAATACCATTGCCGTGACCGACTTCCACGATCGGCACCCGAGCCGCATCGGCCGCGGCGGCATAAGCGGCCACCTGCCGAGCCGTCAAGGCGTGTTTTA
>JADFXY010000218.1:0-532 GCA_015233355.1 Deltaproteobacteria bacterium
GCTGTATGGTTAGCTCTGGCGAAGAAGCTTTGAAAAAGGCAGAAGAATACCGACCTGATCTTATCCTCATGGACATTATGCTTGGTGGAGAAATAGATGGTATAGAAGTGGCTAAACAGACTCAATCAAGTTTGGAGATTCCAATTGTATTCGCCACGGGTTATGATGATCAAACAATACTTGATAGAGCCAAACTGCTCAATCCCGCAGGTTACATACTGAAACCCTACAATGCTCGTCAGATCGGGGTTACTATAGAAATGGCGCTTTATGTAGCCAAAGTTGAAAAAAAGCGGCGGCGGGCTGAAAAGTCATTGATTGAAAGCGAGAACCTCTATCGTTCCTTGTTCAAAGGAATGCTGAATTGTTTTGCCTATTGTCAGATGCTGTTCGAAGATGGAAGACCCCAGGACTTCATCTACCTAGCCGTCAATGATGCCTTTGGATTACAAACAGGGCTGAAGGACGTCGTTGGCAGGAAGGCTACTGAGGTTATTCCAGGCATACGTGAGGCTGACCCACAGCTTTTCGA
>JADFXY010000218.1:550-4206 GCA_015233355.1 Deltaproteobacteria bacterium
TGGCAAGCCAGAACGTTTTGAAATATTTGTCGAAGCCTTGCAGATGTGGTTCTGTGTTTCGGTGTATAGCCCAGAGCACGAATATTTTGTGGCTGTGTTCGATGTGATTACCGAGCGCAAACGCTTGGAGGAGGCTCTATACCGAAGTCGAGACATGTTAGCAAACGTCATTGACTCTATACCCCAATCGGTTTTCTGGAAAGACCGCAACAGCGTCTATTTGGGATGCAATCAAGCCTATATGCGATCCATCGGAATCGACAATGTGGAGAAGATCGTAGGTAAGACTGATTATGATCTTCCATGGTCTCTTGAAGAAACTGAATCCTATCTTGCCAATGATCGCGAAGTGATGGAGAGCAGTAAACCGAAATACCACATCTTAGAATCATGCCAGCGGAGTGATGGCACAAGCCTATTTGTCGATACCACCAAGGTTCCCCTCGTTGATGGTGACGGCAACGTCTACGGTGTGTTGGGTGTTTACGATGACATCACCGAGCGTAAACAGGCCGAGGAGGCGCTGTGTGAGAGCGAGAGGGTATTCCGCAACCTTTTCAACAACACCCAGGTCGCGATGTTTAGGTCAAGGCTATATGGATTTGAAACATTGAATGTGAATGAAAAATTCCTCGAACTTGTTGGGCGGAGTCGTGAAGAGGTCATCGGTAAACCTTCCGTGGTATACTGGCTCGATCCCCGGCAACGCGAGGAAATGGTCCGCAGGCTGATGACCGATGGGCGGGTCGTTGATTTTGAATACAAAATGCTCAAAGCGAATGGTGAAGTGCTTGATTGTATTACATCATTAAATCTATATCCTGATGAAGGGATTCTGGAAGGCTCTATTCAGGACATCACCGAACGCAAGCGGGCAGTGGAAGAGCAGAAGAAATTGGAGGCACAACTCCGCCAGGCTCAAAAAATGGAAGCCATCGGCACCCTGGCGGGCGGGATAGCTCACGATTTCAATAACATTCTGGGCTCAATTTTCGGTTATACTCAACTGGCGCTTGACGATGCTAAATCAGGTGTAGCTAACCCGGCTTTCCTGGAAGAAATATTTAAGGCGTCTAAGAGAGCCAGAGATTTAGTGAAACAAATATTGATCATTAGCCGCCAAACCGGACAGGTGAAGACTCCTTGCGAGATTTCGTCAATTATAAAAGAAGGCATAAGGTTGATCCGGGCGTCCTTACCTGCCAATATTATTATTGAACAAGAAATATCCCCAAAAGAACTATACTTCTTGGGCGATCCGACCCAAATCCATCAGGTGCTGATCAATCTTTGCACCAACGCGGCCCACGCCATGTCGGAAGACGGAGGTTTTTTAAGTATAAAGCTCGATGAGTTTTTTCTTGATGCTGATTCAGCCGGAGGATATATAAACTTAGCCCCAGGTCGTTATCTCAAGCTATCAGTAAGCGACACGGGACACGGCATGGAAAGCCGGATCATGGAAAGAATCTTTGATCCTTTCTTTACCACCAAAGAAATTGGTAAGGGGACCGGGATGGGCTTAGCCATTGTCCACGGGATAGTTAAGAACCATGACGGCGATATTACCGTATCCAGCATACCCGGTTGTGGGTCTGCTTTTAACGTCCTGTTGCCGGCGATGGAAGTTAAACCTGAACTGACGAATAATGTAGTTGAGACCATCCCAAGAGGGACGGAGACGATTCTGTTGGTGGATGATGAATCCGGATTGCTCGAGACCCACAAGAAGATTCTTGAGCGACTGGGTTATCAGGTTACCGCAGAAACAAACGGGGTGGAGGCGCTGGATGTTTTTAAGGAACAGCCGAACGGTTTCGACCTGGTCATTACGGATATGGCCATGCCCTATATGACGGGCGATAAACTGGCCCAGGAGGTTTTACACTTGCGCCCCGATATCCCGGTAATCCTTTGTACCGGATTTAGTGAAGCCATCGATGATGATAAAGCCAGGAAAATCGGTGTCAGAGGATTTCTGATGAAACCTATGGATGTAACCATTTTAGCTAAGCTTGTTCGGAAGGTCTTAAATAAATGAGTGCTACCGTACCCAAAATAATGATAGTCGAGGACGAGGCTATTTCCGCCTCCCTTCTCAAGCATACCGTGGAGAAATATGAATATATAGTCTGCTGCATCGTTGGCACCGGTGAAGAAGCCCTGGAAAAGGGAGAAGAATACCAACCTGACCTGATCCTCATGGACATTGTCCTATCTGGGCAAATAGATGGTATAGAAGCGGCTGAACAGATTCGGTCAAGGTTGGATATCCCAATAGTATTCACCACCGGCTACGATGATCAAGCCAGACTGGATCGCGCCAAACTTGTTAATCCCGCCGGTTATATAATGAAGCCGTACAATGATCGCCAGATCAGGGTTACCATAGAAATGGCCCTTTATACAGGCAAAGTCGAAAAAGAGCGGCGGCAGGCTGAAGAGGCGCTACGAGAGAGCGAAATTCGTTTCAAACAATTGTTTGATAACGTTGCTGATGGAATAGCCGTCTATCAAGCGGTTGACGACGGACAAGACTTCGTTTTCGTAGACATCAACCAGCGGGGGCAGTTGTCTAGTAAAATAACTCGACAGGAAGCAATTGGGACACGGGTCACCAAAGCCTTTCCCGGTGTGAAACAGATGGGGCTGTTCGACGTATTTCAACGCGTTCATAAGACCGGCGAGCCGGAACACCATCCTTTGACCATGTACGCGGACGGCCGCGTTCAGCAATGGGCTGAGAATTACGTTTTCAAGCTTCCCTCGGGACTGATTGTGGCGCTCTATTCAGATACATCGGAAAAACATAGGGCGGAGGAGGCGTTACGGGCGAGCGAGGAATTTGCCAAACGTATAATCGATAGCAGTAGTGACTGCATCAAAGTTTTAGATTTGGAAGGGAATCTATTATCAATTAGTAGTGGTGGACAGAAATTACTGGAGATTGATGATATAACGCCCTATTTAAATAAGTCATGGGTTGAATTTTGGAATGATGACAGAAAGTATGCCCTGGACGCTATTTCAAAAGCCAAGAAGGATGGCCTGGGGACGTTTTGCGGATATTGCGAAACAGCTAAAGGCACGCCAAAATGGTGGGAAGTCGTTGTTACGCCGATCAATGATTCCAACGGCAACGTGAATCAGTTACTGGCTGTGTCCCGTGATATCACCGCCCGGAAAAAGAATGAAGAAGAACTAATTAAGGCAAAAGAAGAAGCCCAAGCAGCCAACCGGGCAAAGAGTGAATTTCTATCCAATATGAGTCATGAAATCAGGACCCCGTTGAACGGTATCATCGGCATGACTGAACTAGCCTTGCGGACGGAACTTTCCCTCGAACAAAAAGAATACCTGGAGATGGTCAATATTTCTGCCGAGATGCTTGCGGCCCTCATTAACGATATTCTTGACTTCTCTAAAATAGAAGCCGGACGATTGGATATCGATAATATTGATTTTAAGTTACGGGACAGCCTGGGCGACGTGATCAGAACTTTAGCCGTCAAAGCCCATCAAAAGGGGTTGGAGCTGGCTTACCGGATTAAGCCGGATGTTCCGGATAGGTTACTGGGCGATCCGGTCAGGATAAGGCAAGTTGTCCTTAATCTTATCGGAAATTCGGTAAAATTCACTGATTCCGGAGAAGTGGT
>JADFXY010000218.1:4443-7986 GCA_015233355.1 Deltaproteobacteria bacterium
GGAAGTAGGAAAAGGGAGCACGTTTTATTTCAATATCCGGTTAGGTCTCCCCAAAGGAGAAGTAGCCGAAACAATACCTATAGAGTTGGATCAGTTACGAGGTTTGAAGGTCTTGGTCGTTGATGACAATGCTACCAACAGGTGGATTTTAAAAGAGATGTTGGAAGGTTGGGAGTTAAAACCGACTTTGGTGGACAACGGTTTTGCTGCATTGAGTGCCCTGAAACAAGCCAAAGAAGATAATGAGCCATTTGGTCTAGCCGTTCTTGATTTACTTATGCCCCAAATAGACGGATTTGAGCTGGCCCTACGAATCAAGGACAACCATAGTTTTGGAGACATCAAGATAATCATGCTCACGTCAGCCTCTCAACGAGGTGATGCCGAGCGCTGTAAAGAATTGGGCATAACCGCCTATCTCACCAAGCCGGTAGGGCATTCAGATCTATTAGATGTAATTTTGACGGTACTAGGCACCCCCATGCCTGGTGCCGACAAAAAGTCAATAGTGTCACGTCATTCTTTAAAAGAAAGCCGGACCAAGTTGAATATTCTGTTGGCGGAGGACAATAAAATCAATCAAAGGTTAGCCCAAGCCATGCTGGAGAGTCGAGGTCATAATGTTACAATCGTCAATAACGGCGTTGAAACCATAAGTGCGCTAAAGACCTTTTCTTTTGATCTGGTACTGATGGACGTCCAGATGCCGGTTATGGATGGGATCACAGCCACAGAAAAAATTAGGGACAAAGAGAAATTGACCGGAGGTCATATCCCTATTATCGCCATGACGGCATTTGCGATGAAAGGTGACCAAGATCGCTGCCTTGAAGCCGGAATGGACGGCTACATCACTAAACCGATTAATCCTAGCGACGCCATAATATACATCGAATCCTTTGCCCGCGGGCATATAAAAAAATGACAGGCGTGAATCTCGCACCTAACCTTTATTGTGGAAGTATCTCATGACCACCTGGGATCAATTCGCCCAGTTCGTTTTCTCCGGCCTGACCACCGGGAGCATCTATGCCCTGATCGCCTTAGGTTTTTGCATTATCCACAATTCCACCGGACTGGTCAATTTTACCCAGGTGGATTTTGTCAGCCTGGGCGGGCTGATGATGTACACCCTGTTCTTGGGGCTGGGTCTGCCGCTGCCGCTGGCTTTCGTTCTGGGGGTCCTGGCCGTAACCGCGGTGGGCGGATTGGTGGAGAGGCTGACCATTCGGCCGGCCAAGTCAAGGGAAATTACCGTCCTCATCTTTATCACCATCGGCGTCTCCATTTTGATGCGGGGGTTATTCAAAATTATCTGGGGAAAAAACCAGATGGCCCTGCCTTCTTTTTCCGGCGACAGCCCCTTGATTATCCTGGGCGCCGCGGTATTGCCCCAGAGCCTGTGGATTTTTGTGATTACCCTACTGGTGGTGGGGTTGCTTCATCACTTCTTTAGCCGGACCAGGGTGGGCAAGGCCATGCGGGCCACCTCGTTCAATCCCAGAGCCGCGGCCCTGATGGGTGTGGATGTCAACTCGATGATTTTGCTGTCTTTTGCCCTTAGTGGCGCCCTGGGGGCGGTGGCGGGTATCTTGATCGTGCCCATTACCACGTTGTCTTATGATGTGGGAGTGATGCTGGGTCTCAAAGGTTTTGCCGCGGCTATCCTGGGTGGATACGGCAACGTCGTGGGGGCCATTGTCGGTGGATTGGTGCTGGGTGTGCTGGAATCCATTGGGGCCGGAATGATCACCTCCACTTATAAAGACGTCATCGCTTTTTCTATTCTATTGTTAATCCTATTTTTTAAACCTGGTGGATTACTGGGCTACGGGGAAAAGCAAAAGGTTTGATCTCCCCGACAAAGGATCCAGTCACATGAAACACTACCTCGGGTTGATCGTCCTGGCTGGGGTCATCATCGTTTTCCCCTTTTCGGTGTCCAATCCTTATTACCTAAATGTCGCTAATATCATTGGCTTGAACAGCATAGTGGTGGCCGGACTGAACCTGCTGATCGGTTATGCCGGACAGATCTCATTAGGCCACGCCGCGTTTTATGGTTTGGGCGCTTATTTCTCAGGTATCCTGACCGTGACTTACCAGGTCAATCCTATTCCGGCCATGCTCCTGGCCATGCTGGCCACGGGGTTGATCGCCCTCCTCATCGGCATTCCAACGCTTAAGCTGCACGGCCATTACCTGGTCATGGCCACCGTCGGATTCAACCTGATCGTCAACATTATCATCCTCCAGTGGGACAGCGTCACCGGTGGTCCGTCCGGATTTCCCGGCATCCCCAATCTTAAAATCGGCGCTCTGGTCTTTGATACCGACCAGAAAATGTATTACCTCATCTGGGGACTATCTTTTTTAATCATCATCTTGTCATTGAATCTGGTCCGGTCCAGGGTCGGCCGAGGGCTGCGGGCGTTGCACGGGAGTGAACCGGCCGCGTCATCTTTGGGCGTGCAAACGGCGCGCTATAAAGTCAAGGTATTCGTCATCAGCACCATGTTCGCCTCCCTGGCCGGGAGCTTATATGCCTATTATCTGACCTTCATCAGCCCCAAGACCTTCGACATCTTTTTCTCCATCGAGCTGGTGACCATGGTCATTGCCGGCGGCATAGGGAATGTCTGGGGGGCGCTGTTAGGGACCGTTTTTTTTACGACCTTGCCCAGTGTGCTTGATGTTTTTGATGAATACAAGGATATCTTCTATGGCCTGATCCTGGTGGCCATCCTCATCTTTCTGCCCCAGGGAGTGTTGGTGGGGATCAAAGAACATTTCTTTTCCCGGAAGAGATCGAGCGATAAAGATACCCAGGCGGATGACGGTGGCCGCGTGTTTAGCCGAGGTTCCAGTGCGGCCTTTTGTCCCCAGATGGGCCGGATATCGCCTGACCGGACCGATGGCGGCGTCATTTTGAGCGTGCGCAACGTATCCATCAATTTTGGGGGCATCATGGCCCTGGCCCAGGTGTCTTTAGACCTGTTCGCGGGGCAGGTGACGGCGTTGATCGGTCCTAACGGGGCCGGCAAGACGACCATGATTAATGTCGTATCCGGTATTCATCGGCCCACAGAGGGGAGTATTTCCTTTTTCGGTCAGGAGGTTAAAGGTAAGCGTTCCTATTACCTGGCCGGGCTGGGCTTGACCCGGACCTTTCAGAACAACCAGACATTCAGTAATATGACCGTATTGGAAAATGTCATGGTCGGACTTCATGCTAAAACCGGTAAGGAATTCATCGCCTCCATGTTTCACTTGCCCGGCACCGGCCGGGAAGAAAAGGCGATTGAACAACGGGCCTGGGAGGTTCTAAGGTTTTTTCGGCTGGAGGACAAAGGGCATTGGTCCGCCTCCGCCCTATCTTTTGGCGAGCAGAAGCGGGTGGAAATGGCCCGGGCTCTGGCGCCCAATCCCCGGTTGATCCTGCTCGACGAGCCCGTGGCGGGCCTGAATATGACGGAGACGGATGAAATTGCAAGACTTATATGTGATATTCGGGACCAGGGCATCTCTGTTTTGCTCGTGGAA
>JADFXY010000219.1:0-7954 GCA_015233355.1 Deltaproteobacteria bacterium
TCCAACAACCTTTGGGTGGACATGACATTGTTGTTGGTGTAAAGCTTAAAGTTTTCTCCCCAACTGGTCCGAACCCCGGCCTGGGCGGCCAAATGAAACACCACCTCCTGCCCGCCGAGCACCTCTCCCAGGTTTAATTGATTAATATCCCCTTCAATTAATCTGAACCCAGGCAAGGTTTTGAGAAACTTGAGATTTCGTTCCTTTCGCCAGCGGGCATAGGCTACGGTGAAGGCATCTATTCCTGTTACCTGGTGTCCTTCCGCCAGCAACCGTTCACAAAGATGGGACCCGATAAACCCCGCCGCGCCTGTAACCACACATTTCACTTTGTTCGATCCCTTCATTTGTAGGTGGCTGCCTGCCACCGTTAAATTTTATGCCTCGCGGCCACCAACCGATAATATAACTGCTCAGTCTGGTCAACCATCTTTTCCCGATCGTAAACTCGGGCGACTAGTTCGCGTCCGGTCAGGCCCAAGCGACGACCCAAGCCTCTATCCCGGAGCAGACGTAAAATAGCCTGGGCCACGGCGGCAGCATCGTTGATCGGGACCAACAAGCCGGTTTCTCCATCCCGAATTAATTCGGGGATCCCCCCTGCCGTTGTCCCCACCACCGGTTTGGCCATGGCCAGGTATTGTAAGACTGTCTGGGGGACGCCTTCAGATGAATCCGAAGTCAGGGCCGTAACGTCTGAGATAGCCAATAATTGAGGGACATCCTCACGATGCCCGGTAAATACGACCTGGTTTTCCAGGCCCAAGTCTGAAGCTTTTTGTTCAATGACGGCCCGGTCCGGCCCACCTCCCACCACCAGAACCTTTAAGTCCGGATGCTCTCTGACGACTAATCGGGCGGCTTCCAGCAAAATGTCGTGGCGCTTCCAGTTCCGCATCAAGGCCACCATGGTTACAACCGGAGCCGTAGCCGGGATTCCCAATTCATCTCTGAGCCCTGGTAAGGCGGGGACATCGGGGTGAAACCGGGTTATATCCACCCCGGTGGGGATGGAAAATATCTTGGCGGGATCAAGTCCATTGTCCCTAACCATCTGGTCTTTGATAAATGACCCGGTGGTCACGATGGCATCGGGCAGCCGATAAACAAAATTCAGGGGATGATTGGAAATAGGCGTAGACAGATGCCGGGTTCTCACCAGAGCCGCCTTTGTCCCTGATTTCACGGCCAATGAAGTTACCCAACTATCTATGGAGCTATGGGTATCCACAATATCAAAAGACCGCTCCGTGATTATGCGCCGGATTCGGTACCAGGACGGAAGATCGTAGGCTGTCCTGATCTGCATCTTGATCAGATCGACTCCGGCTGCCTGGCCGTAAGTGTCCAGGCCACTCCCGGGGGGGCAGAGCAAGGTCACCTGGTGGCCCCGTTTCATTAAGCCGGTCACGTCGGCCATGATCCGGATTTCCTGGCCTCCCCAGGCATCACCCCACTCCGTGTGCAAAATCTTAAGTTTCACGTGATCCTTTATGTCGTTACTGGTTTCACGTTTCACGTTGCATGTTGCTTGTTTCTACAGGGGTACTGGACCCAAGGTGGCGTTTCGCTGACGATGTAGATAGAAATTACTACATTATGACATAGGGTTTCCAGTTAGTTATTGTTCACAACCCGTAACGTGCAACAAGTAACAAGCAACATTTATGATTTAAGTTTCTGATCTACGGCGTTAAGCACCATATCCACGTCAAGGTTTGTCATGCACTCTTTGGTCCGGCATTTTTTCTTAAAGCAGGGGCTGCACTTTAACCCTGCTCGGACCACCACATGCCTGGCCCCGTAGGGTCTGGTACGCCAAGGAGCCGTAGGGCCGAATAGGGCGATCACCGGAGTCCCGACTGCCGCGGCCATGTGCATCGGCCCCGTGTCAGTGGAGATGACCAGGTCGGATCGTCGATAGATCTCGGCTAAATCAGCCAAACTGGTGTGGCCGGCTATATTTACCGCTTTTTGGTGCATTCCGTCAAGAATATAATCTATGATAGTCCTGTCTTCAGGGCTTCCGGTAAACATAACCTCAGCGCCATAGCGTTCAACCAGGGTATCCGCCAACCGGCTAAATCGTTCGGGAAGCCAGTTCTTGGTGTCCCACTTGGCCATGGGATTGATCGCGACCAGGGGGTGATGGGCCGAGGACAGCCGGGCCCGCAAACCATCGTCCTCAAAGTCCCGCGGGGGCAGCTCCGGCTCCGGAGTTTCAAAATTAATTCCGGCCATAACGCCGGCCAAATGAACGTAGCGCCAGACCGCGTGGTTATCCTTGGATACCGGGGTCACTCGCCGGTTTAGGAATAGATAACTGCCTTCTTGGGTCAGATCATAGCCCATCTTGCATTTGCCGCGGGCCAGGGCAACGACCAGAGCACTTTTGAACAACCACTGGAAATCAATAACATAGTCATAGCGTTCCGTCCGAAGCTCTTTAACAAACCGGCGGATCTCAGGAATCGCCATCTTTATGCCGCTGATTTTTTTGAAGTCTTGTTGCCATTTCTTTCTTCGCGAAATCATAACCTTATTAACGTCGGGATGCCCCTTTACCAGGCCGGCCGCCGCTTCTTCCACCACCCAGTCAATCTTGGCCGTCGGAAAGGCGGACCTGAGAGCGGTCAGCGCGGCCATGGTATGGACCACGTCACCAATGGCGCTAAGTTTGACGATCAGGATTTTTATTTGAGGCATTTTTTCATAAGATTCCATCATGCTCCGTCTTTTTTTCGGCGTCTTTGACCCGCCGGCTTTTTTGGATTTCTGGATGTGCTTCTGGGGCTTGACATTGTTGGCTGGGTCGTCTAATGCTTCGGCCGCGGCCGCGTTTTCCCTGGTTGAAATAGTCTCGGCCGAGTCCCGCCACCACTTTTCCCAGGCCCCCGTGTCTTGGCCAAAATCCTTTCCGGTAAGGGACCGGAGGATTGACATAGACTCATCCCGGACTAGATCTTCCTTGTCATTCAAAGCCAAAAGCAGGCGCGGCAAGGCGGAAGACGCCTTCATCTCTTTAAGAGCGCGGAGGGAACTCAATCGAACATCAACTTCGGGATCGTTTAACGCGTCGCTCAATGGTTCCAGGGCCCGCGGGTCATTGATCCGTCCCAAGGCTTCGGCGGCCAGGCGCCGGACCAGAGGTTTATCCTCCTTTAGGGTTTTAATTAGATATTCTACCGCCTGTCTATCGTTGGTATAGCCCAAAAGGATGGTCGCATTGGTGCGAAAATAATCATATTTGTATCGTGACGCAATTAGAAGATTATCAACGTTGAGCGGATAGACCGACTGGAACAAGGCCCAGGCTGCTTTTTCTCGGGCCTCCGTGTGTTCGGATTTGGCCTCAACCATAGCAATCAGGTCTTTTTCCGTTTGCGGCTCCCTGATCTCACCCAGCGCCCCGGCCGCGGCGGCCCGGACTCGCCAATCCGAATTTTGAAGCAGCTCAATCAATGGGTTCACCGCTCGGGGGTCTTGAAATTTCCCCAAAATTTCGGCGGCCAACACCTGGATAGACCAATTGTTGTCAGATAGCCGGTCGATGAGTGGAATTACCGCCCGGTGGTCATTAATCATACCCAAAGCCTGTATGGCGGATGCCCGAACCTGATGGTTCATATCCCGAGTGGCCGCAATCAAGGAGTCGATGGCCCGATGAGCTTTTAGCCTGCCGATGACTTGGGCGGCATAATGACGTTCCCCGGCATCCTGGTCTTGGAGAATGGCTTCCAGGGGTGCGGCGGCCCGGCCGTCATGGATGTTGCCCAAGGCAATCATAGCCGCCACCCGGAGGTCCGGATACTTGCTTTTTAAGATGTCAATCAATGGCGGGACGGCTCTGGCGTCTTTTATATGCCCCAGAGCCTCGGCCGCCCGTTGCTGCACTTCCGGGTATTCAAGGTCCGTTGGATCTGCATAGGGGTACTTGGATTTGAGCAGGTCAATCAGGGCTCCGGTTGCCTGGCGTGCTCTCAGTCGGTCCAAGGCCCCGACGGCACTCCGCCTGACCATCCAGGTTTTGTCCCGGAGCGTCTGGATCAGCGGTCCCACGGCCCTGGCATCTCTGATGGCCCCAAGGGAATCAGCCGCCTTGGCCCGAATTCGCCAATTCTTATCTTTCAACAACCCAATTAGGGAGTCAACCGATCGAGGGTCTCTGATTTCTCCCAGCGCCTCGGCCACGGCGGTTCTGACTTGCTGATCTTCATCTTGGAGGGCGGCCAGCAACGGTTCCGTCACCTGAGGAGATATGATGCTTTTTAAGATCAGGGCCGCGTTGGCTCTGGTTGTCGGTTGTTGCTGCCTGTCATTTAGGACGGCCGAGACCCTGGTGACCAGATCCTGGGCCCCGTATCTGCCCAAAACTTTGGCGGCGACCGTCCGAAGCTCATAATCAGTGCCGGTCAGAGCCACATTCAATAGGGAGTCGATAGCCTTAACATCTTTGATTTTCCACAATGCCTCCATCGCTTGTTTCTGAACCCAGCCATATTCATCGGTCAGTAATTCAATCAAGGGGCCGACAGCCCTGACGTCGGCAATCCGGCCCAGGAGGCCGGCGGCTTTCCAGCGAATGTCAGGATCGGTGCTCTTTATAGAATCGATCAAAGTCGTAACTATCTGAGTAGGCTTTATCCTTCCCAACGCCTCAGCCGCATTTTCTCCCGACTGGCCCCGGTGGTTCATCATGGCTTGGAGCAGGGCCGGCACGGCTTTCAAGTCGCCGATGTCTCCTAAGGCCCAGGCGGCATTTTCACGGGTATCAGGGTCATCGTCGTTTAGGGCTGCAATCAAGTAGGGTCCAGCCGTGGCGGCTTTGATAATCCCCAGCGCCTTAGCCGCAGCCTGACGGACAGGGGGGTATTCGTCCTTAAGGGCCGCGGTTAAAGGCCCGGCCGGCCGCGAATCACCGATTTCGCCCAACGATGCGACCACGTTTTGACGGACAACCGGGTCCTTATCTTTCAGGGTTGCGATCAAAGGCTCAACAGCTCTGAGGTCTTTGATTTTACCCAAGGCTTCAGCAGCTTTTTCGCGTAGGACGTCCCGGTTATCATTCAACGTCGCGATCAAAGGCAGCACCGCCGACGGATCGGCAATCATTCCCAGGGCCCAGGCGGCGTTGGCGTCATGATACCTGGCCAGATTTTCGGTCAACCTCCCGGCGGCCGGTTGATACCTCATTTTTCCTAGGATCCATGACGCCTTATGGGAAATCTCCAAATCCTCATCGTCTAGGGCGGCCAGGAGTGGAGTTACCGCTTGTTGGCCGATGTTGGCCAGTGCCTGAGCTACTTCAATACCTTCAAATTCAAAGTGGAGATTGGGCCAAAACCAAAACCTCCGGCTCCCACCCAACATATTTATTAGTATCGGCACGGCTGGAGCGAAGCGTTCCCCCATTTGCCCCAGGCGGAATACGGCGTATTCTCGTTTAACCGGGTTCGGCGAAGACAAGTCGGAAATTTGGTTTCTGATTTCGTCGGGGAGGTGAAGCTGGATGCTTTTGGGGGCGGCTCTGTGCCCCGGAAAATACCGCGAGCTATAATCCACAACCATCATAAAGAAATAAACGATTAGAAGGGAAAAGAATATTCCCAACACCACATTTCTAATGCTTTTAAAAAGATACGATAACATTCAGATCACCGAGTCAGGTGAATTTTGGTTGCTGGTTACTCGTTACTTGTTGCTTGTTTATAGCTTGAATCATGCTGATTTTTCAAAGAGATATCAAAGATTGAACTGCACGCTGAGTAACGTTAAATCATCTGAAAATCTCAAGGCATTGGAATAGCGGAGTAAGGCCAGTTGAACCTTGGATAAATGCTCCTGTGAGCCATTGAACCTGATGCGCTTGAGCAACTCCAGGAATCCTTTCTCCCTAAGACATTCACCGTCGCTATTCATTTCTTCTACGGCTCCATCGGTATAAAACAATAAATGGTCACCGGCCTGGAAGGAAACGGCAATATTTTGATAGGATACTTTGGCCATCAGGCCCAAGGGGCTCCCGGATGCGTCTAATATTTTTACGCCGTCATTGGCTTGAAACAGAAAAGGCGAAGGATGGCCGGCTCCGGCATAGGTGATGACTTTCTTTTGCAGATCAATTACGGCATAAATCGCAGTGGCAAAATGATAATCTCGACCCGTCAGTATACTCAATCCCTGATTGACTCTGGTCAAAAAGACCGCCGGATCAGTCAGCATGGGTCTGGAATCCTCCCACAGTGACCTCAGTTGCATGGTGTACAGAGCGGAGGCCACCCCGTGCCCCATGACATCCGCAATCATTAGTCCATACACATCAGGACCGATGCGTTCGACGCGGTAAAAATCTCCGCCGACAAAGTCTACCGGGTCCTGGCAGGCATGGAACGATATGCGGGGATCTTCTACCATGGGGATGGTCATGGTATGATCTTGGATAATCTTGGCCCGCTCCAGATCCTTAATTGCTTGCGCCATATCGCGGAATACCTCCACCGCCCCGATAATCTTTCCATCGGCATCCCGTAAGGGAGAAACGGAGACTTGCATAGGAATCCGCCGGCCGTCTTTAGATGTGGCGAACACAAAAATAGGTTTCGTACTGGCCTGTCCGGTTGTAATGGACCGGTGGAGAGGGCAGTATTCTTTGCCGCAGAGCTTATGGCCGTCTTTATCCACGTGTTGCAAAAAGTTGTCATAGCAGGTCCGGTCGATAACCTCATCGGCCTTCCAGCCGGTCAGTTTTTCGGCCGTTTTATTCCAAAACAGTATTTCCCTTTCTACATTAGTAACGTATACGCCATCGCCCAAGGAGTCGATTACCATCGCCAAGAATTCGAGGTTGACCAGGCTTAAGTCCATAAGAACATAACTTTCATTGAGATTACGCTGTGATATGTTTAGAGCTTCACCAAGGTCCGTTTATATATCGTACCGGCCGGACAGGGCGCGATCCACCGCGGCCAGAACTTCCATCGGCTGGATCAGGTTTAGACAATCGTAGGTCTCCAACCGACACGTTTCCTTCTTGCATGGGCTGCAAGGCAGATCGTGCCGCACCAGCACCAACTTGTCCGTCTTTGGGGCAGTGGCCAGGTGGTTGGTTGATCCAAACAGCCCCACCACGGGTACATTCAGCGCCCCGGCCACGTGCATCAATCCGGAGTCGTTGGCCACAAAGGCAGCGCACTGTGAAATTACCGCCATGGCCACTCCTAAATCGGTTCGGCCAATCAGGTTGAAGTCAACCGCGCCGGATTTCCGGGCGATCGCGTCTCCCGTAGCCTCCTCCCCAGGACTGCCCAGGAGAACCACCTTGGCTCCCAGTTGATGTTTAATCAACCTGACTAACTCGCCAAACCGGTCAGCCGGCCAGCGTTTGGCCGGGCCAAAAGAAGCCCCCGGACTAACTCCAACCACCCATTTCGGCCAGGGCCGTCTTCCCCGCGGCCAGGTCGGCCATAGCCGGCGTCAAACTGGGCCTGCGGTCGGTTACTTGAAGCCCCAGGGCCTCGATCACATACAGAAAATAATCCACCTGATGGCCCTGCTTGACGGCTCGAGGGAGCGGGACGCCATGGGTCAACAACATGCCCCGGGCATCGGTTTTAAACCCGGCTCGGATAGGAATTCCGGCTCCCCAGGCCAGGAAAGCGGCGTCAAAGGCGTTTTGAAGCAACACCCCCAGGTCGAACCGTTGCTTGCGAAGGGCTTTAATTAAGACCATGCGGCCCAGCAATCCCCGGTGCCGCCCTATGACATCATAGTCTATTACCTCGTTGACCAGTTCACCTGGCCGAAAGACGGCTCTGACCCAGGGCCGGGCGACCGCGGTAATGACTGCGGCCGGAAAATTTTCTCTCACGGCCCGGACCGCCGGGATAGCCATCACGGCATCCCCCACCCAATTGGGCACCCGGATCATAAGACGGCGGATTGATTGCGAAGCTGT
>JADFXY010000021.1:0-14071 GCA_015233355.1 Deltaproteobacteria bacterium
CTTGGGGTTAAACGACCGCGGGGAAGGATGGGGGGTGTTGGCAATTTGATACATCAAGGTGGTCAGGGAGTCACCGGTAAAGGGCTTTTGTCCCGTGAGCATTTCAAACAAAATAGTGCCCAGCGAAAAGAGATCAGACCGACCGTCGACCTTTTTGCCGGCCACCTGTTCCGGCGACATATAAGAAGGAGTGCCGAGGATGACGCCGGTTTTGGTTCTAGACGATGTGGTGATTCGAGCAATGCCGAAGTCGGTCACCTTAACTTCACCGTTTTTCAGAACCATGATATTGGCAGGCTTTATGTCGCGGTGAACGATTCCATGTTGATGGGCATAATCCAGGGCATCGCAAACCTGGCTGATAATCGTCAAGACCTGTTTCATCGGGAGCAAGTTCTGGGGCTTACAATAATTCACCAGCTCTTCTCCCTCCAAGAATTCCATGGCGATATAGGAAACGTCGTAGTCTTCACCGACGTCATAAATGGTCACAATATTGGGATGGGTCAGACGACCGGCGGATTCGGCTTCCCGGAAAAACCGTTGTTTGACTTCTTCAATCTGCTCTTCATCCAGGTCACCCAGGCGGATGGTTTTGATGGCCACGATTCGGTTGATCTTGGGATCCCGGCCTTTGAAGACCACCCCCATCGCCCCGCGACCCAGTTCACCCATGATTTCGTATCGGCCCAGCGTTGGACGGACCTCTCCATCTGCTGCAACGACGGTGGCCTCGCCCGGAGATGTCTTGGGACCAAGGCCAAATACCTGAGTAGCCTCGGCCGTTTTTAGCTTCTGAACCCGATCGGCCAGATCCTGGTATTTAGGATCAGCGGTAATGATCATCTGGTAGACGTTAATGGCTTTAGAAAACATTCGCTTGCGTTCATAATCCATGCCCAGTTGGTGGAGCTCTTCCTTGATCCCTTCGGCCTCAATCGGACATTTGCGAAGTTTTTCCATGGCCAGATCCAACATGCCTTGCTGCCGGAAAGAGATAGCCAGAATCTTATTGGTTTCGACGCTGTCGGCTTCAACCTTTTCTTTCACCTTTTCGGTGACCAGGAAGCGGCGGGAAGTGATCACGGTATAGCCCAGGATCAAGACCAGACTGGGGGTTAACAGATTGAACCACATGCCCTGATGGGAAAAGATGTACATCATGGAACAGACGAACACAAACAGAATCCCGCCGGTAAAGACGGCCGCTTTTTGAGCGCCTAGTTTGGGCAGGACAAAGGAGATGAACAGACCAAAAATCAAGGCCATGGCAAGATCAAACAACGCGGCCCAATCCGGACGGGTGATATATCTGGCTTCTATGATGTTGCTGATCTGATTGGCCACAAGTTCAACACTGGCCATGGTGGGTGATGCCGGCGTGACCACCTTTTCTCCGATCCCGGCGGCAGTTGGTCCAATCAAGACAATTTTACCGCTAAAGGCGTCGGGCGTAACGCGTTTGTTCAGCACGTCAAATGCCGAGTAGACCGGAAAAGATTTCTCCGGATCATGAAATGAAATGAAGGTGGCCATGTCCCGGTTAGGATCGAGCGGGACACTTAGTTGTCCCAGCTTTATGTTGCGCCCCAGATCGGCCACCACCTGATCGTCTTTTAACTCCCCGAATTTGGCCACCACCTTGACCGCAAAGGAAGGAAAGTAGACATCTAAGTATTTGAAGACATGATAAACGGAGCGGGTCACCCCCTCCACTTCAAATAATACGGGATTATTAATATGTCCTATCCCGGCTGCAGCGGCAGTTAATTCAGGGATGATGGCCACAACCTTTTTAGGAGCCAGCAATTGCCCGCCCCAGTCGGCCGCGCCTTTAACCCCCGCGTAGCTGTTCTTCTTAATGAAATCCGGAACTTGTGAGTCTTTATCCAGGCTTTGAGGGTTAAATGAATCCTGCTCGAAAAATACGGGCAAAATCACGTTCCCGGCCCTGGCGATAGACTCGGCCAGTTTGGCGTCGTTATTGAGCCGGTCTTCAGCCTTGGTGATCAGGCCCAAAAACTCCATACCGCCGGGCAGGGGTTTCAGGGGGGATTTATCAAAATCAGTTTTTAATTGTCGAACTTCCTTAAGACCCTCACCCGTCTCATACTCGCTGAAGATTAAACCAAGACCGATCACTCTGGCCTTGTTTGACTTCAAAACGTCGATAAGTTGAGCCAAGATGGATCGCGGCCAGGGAAAGCGTCCGATTTTTTTAACGCTGACTTCATCAACAGCCACAATAGCAATAGGCACATTGTCGCCCACGGGTTTTTCCAAGACCCGAGACTGCATGTCATAGAGCTTCATTCCCCAAGTGGTCAGCGCCCCGGCAACGGCTAACATCAGAACCAGGAGGGTGACAATCAGGCCCAAAGCAAAATCAGGCAGGCGTAGCTTGGCTTTTTTCATAATAGTCGTATGGCTGAGAGAATCAAATAGAGAAGATGGCGGCCGCTTCCGAATACAGCCGGATAAAATGTCAAGTATGGGCAAGATAACATTTTTTATCAAGAAGAAGCAATAAAAAAATGAGCCGGGACATTTGCATTACCCACGTTACTCAATGGGGAATTCCCTGGTCCGCCAGGCAGCGTAGATACCGGCCAGTAATCCAAAAAAGTGACTGGCCCAGCTCTGTCCGGGGAAAACGAATAACAAGGATTGGAACACGCCGCCGTAAAAGGCAATAACGCCCAGTGATATAAACAGGGCCCGCCATTCGCGTCGGGCTATGCCCATAAACGCAAGAAATCCGGTTAAACCAAAGACAACGCCGCTGGCCCCGATATGGACCGCATGGCCTTGCCCGAATAGCCAGGTCAAAGAGCCCCCCAACAATACGATGATCGTCAGAGCAACCGCGGTGAGCCTCCCGCTGTAAGAAAATGATACCGCCAGGAGAACGAACAAGGCACCGGTGTTGCTGATAAGATGGAATATTCCCACATGGAGGAACGGAGAAAAAATTATCCCGGGCAAACCGCCCAGAGTTCGCGGCCGCAGTCCATACCAGCGCAGGTCCCCAGGTATGATCAGGCTGACGAAAAAAACCAGCCATAAGATAGCCACCGCCGCGAGCGCAAAAAACAAACTTTGACGAATTTTCATTTCACCCCTCAAGATGGTCGATCAGGTAACAGGCGTTTTCAAGTCTACATTTTTTAAAGATATACCATTGTCCCGCCGGGCGAGAACACTTTTGTCACCACCAGCCCTAATGCTATGTTATATACCAAAAAGGTAAAAATGGAAGTGTCGTGAGCTTGCGGCATTCTAATCGGAAGCCTTTTCCCAAATGATCATGGCTACCCCTGGGGCCGCTTACTATTTCTTTTCGAGAGCGTAAATGGTGAGTAAACTTTTTGATGGCAAGTCGCCGGGCGGGGTCTTGGCCGGGCTGCTTTTGGGACTGATAATTCTCGGCGCCGTGATCTTCCTGACCAGCGCCAGATCAACACCTGTAATCAAGGTCCTAAAAGGGGCTGCCAAAGTTCCTCATGAAGTATCCAAACTCCGTCTATTCCGGGACAAATACCTCCTGACCAATCGGCCTGGCCGCAATTTTGTCAAGTATTACTATAAATTTGGGCCAAAAGCCGCCGACGCAGTTCAAGACCGGGAAAGACTAAAAGCCCTGGTCCGCATGTGCCTTCTGCCATTGGTTTACATCGGGCAGCATCCTTACGTGACGCTGGGCCTGGTCATCGTGGCCGCGGCCTGGTGGGCATTGGGCACCCTGGCCTGGATTGGTCAGGCCGTCAACCGCCGTCTTCAGCGTTTGGGCAACAATAGAATTCACCCTCTGTTTTCTGGTTAATCCGGACGGAGAATGAAGGGTTTAATCAGTCAAGAGCATCGATATGCTGAAAATCATCAGCGACCGTCATGGCCAGCATGTTCATCTTGTTGTCGTCCAGGTTGAGTATTTCTATGGCTGATTCAATGCTTATGACATCATCAATCGGCGTCAGATCACTTCGGCTGCCCTGGGTGTGGCTGAGGTAATCACCACAGCAGATGATACTGGATATAAACTTAAAATTATTAGTATTTTCAGGATTATGATGGCAGCCCACACAGGCGGTTAGGCTCTCCGGCATATTCCATTTCTTCATGACCAGTTCTCCAACCATCATGTGGTCGAACCCCAATACTTCTCTTTCCGCCTCATAGCCTTTTATCTTGCCCGTGTTTTGTTTCTTCAGCGCGGCTCGAAACTCCTCCGGCATATAGATCGAGATCAACAGCTTGCCCATATCGTGAACCAGACCATTGACAAATGCTTCCTCCGGGTCACCATACCTGACCGCCTGGGCCACCCGGCGGGAGGCCAACCCGCATTCTTTGGCATGACGCCAAAGGGACTGACCCAAGATCCCGTTGGGCGAGGCCCCCGCTGGAAAGAGCCCCCGGATTGAAGACACCCAGACCAGACTCTTGATGATCTGGTTACCCAGCCTGATGACCGCCGCCCGTAGCGTTTTAATCTCCCTGTTGCTGCCGTAAAGAGATGAGTTGCTGACCTTAATCAATCTGGCCACCAGTGACTGATCATAGGATAAAGTTCTGGCCAAATCCTCGGCTGAGGCGTTAGGATCGGACAATAAATTGATCATTTGACCGGCCACGTGGGGGACAGGGGGAATATCTTCTACGGCCTTCACGATCAACTCCACCCGGTCCTGGGGACTGGGTTCGGAACTGGCCGGGCCTGGCTCTTCTTCGTCCGGCTTCTCTATAATCCGGGGTGGAGACCAAGCGGCGGCGCCGGGGTCGTCTTTGATCGGGTTGACCAGCCACGATAGTAACTCTAAGTAATGAAACGGACCCAGCCCACCCATTTTCCGCCGGGAGACGACATAGACCAGAACAGACAATTTATCATTTTTTTCTAACAGGATAACTGCGCATTCCCCCTCCAACGGCAGGTGGGTGATGCCGGTGGCCAGGTCGGAGATAAAGGCCTGTCCGATAAATGACCGACCAGACTGGTAAACCCATGAGAAAACAGGATCTTCCTTAAGGTCGAAATGAACTCCGGCGACATCGACCCGCTGGAGTTGCCGTTGCGCATCTTTGTAAAATCCTTTAATCCGCGTGACCACCCCCCGTTCAACCACCAAGGCCAGTGTCTGATCAAAGTTATCCTTGCAAAAAGCAAGCAATTCAGCCATCTTCTCATTACTATCGGGGGCGGTGAAGATTTTCTTGAATGATCTTTTGAAGGCAAAGAAAAGTGGCGGCGGACCAGTAGGCAACGCCCGTTGGGTCTCTCGGAGCTTGTCTTCCTTAAACACCACCCAGCCTCTATCGATGAATCTTTCTATCGCATTCAGCGTCGGGTAACTGCAGAAAGGCGACAACTCTACGATCTGGGCGATGGTTTTATCTCCGTCAGCCAGTGCCCTGACGACCCGTTCCAGGGGGTCAACCAATTTTGCCGCCACCCCCAATGAAGTGACGGTAATAGCCCTGTCCAGCGATCTGAGAGACCTGACGGTTTCCCGCCATTCATCCACCTGGGCCGATATTTCCATAGACAAATTCTGGCAATTCAACTGCCGTCGGATCATCTCTCGTTCAACCGGAGCCAGATTTTGCTGGTCCAGGCTTCGGAGAAAAGTGATTTCACTAATGCTCATGCCGTTAAAGTTGAACTGGCCGGTATCGCAAAGAAAGAATTGCCAGGTGGCTTCTCTGACGCCGTCAAGGAAGATATCGTTATGGCTCAATATAGATATGAGTTCAAAGTGGGCCAAGATATGCCGGAGCGGCATACCGGTTTCTTTAACCGCATTGTTGATAAGTTTGAGTTGATCTTTATCAATAAACCTCCGGACCAACAGGGTTCGGAGAACCTTCATGTCGGCCCGGTTTGACTGGGCGTCGGCGACCATTCCATCGGCCAGGCTGATACTCAATACCTCACCCTGATTGACAACGGTCAACACACCTTCTTTTCCCAGATAATCCAAGAATTGGATAAGGCTTGGCGGTTGAAAGCTGCTTAGTTCACCCTTGAAGATCAATTTAGCCTCTGGATAATCGTGCACCCCAAATTTGGTATCAGACCCGCTTGCCGACCGCTGAACACAATTTATTATAATCAGACGGTAAATTTCAAGTCAAATTATTTGATCCTTACTTGGCGGTCTGTGATATTTGATATAACAATTTAATTTTATTAAAATAGTTTGTCTATTCCAATTCTCGGCTCATGATGAGAGAATAGAGGCTCATGAGATAATTCTTTTAGCGGGGGTATTATTCTAACATGCGCTGGAAGAGCGCTGCTGTGATATAATGTTTTATCTTGTATAACCATAGTGATAGCATAAAATGTACGATTTTGCTACCCAAGCGGGCTAATTTAGTTTATAGTTCCGTTTCTTTTTCGCCAATTAACGCTGGATGGTCCGGATTCACTTTTTCCCCGGTTTGAACATCGGGACTTCCAAGGCGCCCGGACCTGCTATCCCTGCTCCGGCGCCGGATCAGGCAAGACCAACCCAAACCTGCATAAAGGAGCAAGCGTCGTAGATGAAGCTGGCTGTTTCGATAATACTAAATTTGGGTTTATTAGGGTTGCTGATTTACGTGGCCAGGCAACGTGGTCTGGTTTCCTTTTATCATGGCGGACGATGGTGGTTGACCTGGTTTTCGGTGGCCGTGATCACCCTGATGGACGAGCTTACCTCAGTGTTTTACGCCCCGGCTGAAGCCTATCGGTTTATCGGCCCCAGCACGATCTTTTTCATTGCCATCACCTCCATCCTGGTTCGATTCCTATCCACCCGAATGGTAGAAATCGCCGAGATATTAGAACATCACCAGATCATTGGCGGCGGCGTCTATTCTTTTTCTTATTTAGTTCTCGGACCGATGGCCTCCTTTGTCGCGGTGGCTTCGATCATGGTGGATTACATCCTGACCGCCTGTTTGTCAGCCGTCAGCGCGGTGCTGAATTGTTCCTCATTCTTTCCGTTGATCGCCCAGTCTCAGATGTTTGTGGTGGCTCTGGTCCTGCTCATCATCTGGGCCATCGCCGGATTGAACATCCTAGGTATCCGGGAAAACGCCAATTTCACCTTTGCCGTCTTTATCCTGGCGGCCATCGTCTTTATCAATCTGATCGTCTCCGGGCTGATGCATTTGGACCAGCCGGCCATCAAAAGGTTGCACGATTCGATGGCCAGTACCGGGACGGTCCTCCATACCGGTTCGTGGACACACGACTACGGGAATTTCATTTCCCATGTGGCTTTTTGTATTTTGGCCTATTCCGGAGTTGAATCCGTTCTCCAGACGGCCGGCCTGGTGCGGGACTGGCGGGAAATTCGCCGGGCCTACGTCTTTCTGGCCGTCACCGTCGGGATTGTCACCCCGCTGGTAGCCGCCCTGGCCTTGTCCGCCCCGATAAACTTTAAGGACCATGAAGGTGACCTGATTACCCATTACGCCACCTTGGTCAACGGTTTCCATTTCGGTGCGGCCGTCGCCGCGTTGGCCAGTTTCACCCTGATCATGGCCGTCAACACCGCCTTTGTGGCCTCCAGCGAACTGCTCGAACGGGTGGCCCACCGCTATGGCTTTCTATGGATGATCGTCACCAATAAACGTCATTCACTATATCGCATCCATATCATGAATGCCACAGCCTTTTCCTCGATCATTTTGATCACCAGCGGCAGTCAAATGATTCTGGCCGATATGTATGCCATCGGGTTGGTGGCCAGCTTTTGCATCAACATGGGGGCGCTCTTTGTTTACCGCTATTCCATGGGCACGAAGGAAGTGATGCCGTATTACACCAGCCGGGTGGGGACGATGCTCTTGTTCATCATCTTGGTGAGTTGTTTTATCTTCCTGGCCTTAGACAAACCCCACGGGACCTTGCTTTGGGCCGTGGTCTCCGGGATAGTGCTTTTATCCGGCTTCCTGGTCGCCAAAAGACGGGCCCCGGAACGCCGGGAGATCGCCCAGGCCGACTCTGAGATGGAGATGATCATTTTTCTGTCCCAATCTTCAAACCCGTCCATCGACATCATCTACCGGCGCCCCAGAGAAGTGGACCTGCAAACCATCAAAGAAAACGAAGTCTATGTTACTTTCTTCTCGCCCCGGCAGGGCATCCCGCCAAAACTGGCGGCCAACCATTTCCGTCTTCCTCTTGTCGGCGTCGGGTTGTATCAGCGCATTGTGGCCCAGCTCAAAGTTTTAGAGTATGAATTGTCGGATCGCGAGATCACCGTCCATTTCGGATGGCCCATGTCCTCCTGGATAGACCGTCTGTCCATCGGCGTGATGATTTTCAATCTGATGCGTCTGCCTCGCACATTTCCCAGATTCACCTTTAATATCAAGTATCCCCGCCAGACCTTAGAGCGGGCATGAACTCAATCATAGTCAATCAGCCCGTTTTTGAACTATGATTTCACTGATTGGATTTGATTACCCGGATTGAATAGAGGCCGTGATTGTGTCCCCGCGCTCTGTCATGGTCAATCAATAACTCAGCCCAATCAGAGTCAATCAACGAAATCAGAGTTCAGACAATCAGGCGGATTCCGATCCAAGCCGTAAACCTGAATTCAACAACATTCCCAGACCCTCTGACACCCCCCGCCCCATCCGGCCATGGAACAGCACGATGGCCTGGTTGGCGACCATACCTGATCATCCTGGCTCAACCCATCTTTTCAGATCAAGTTCTTGAAAGCCCTTTCATGTCTCCGCCCATGAAAATTTAGCGGTGAGTCTACAGTTGACTGACGAACCGGGAATGTGGTAACATGGCAATGTATAAGATGATTGTTAATGCCAGAAAAAGGATGAGCCATGGACACACCCTGTTCTTCAGAGTCACAAGATACTCTAAATAAGTCCGGCGATCGGAAAGATCTGATCGGCATAGTCCAAAAGATTCCCTTTTTCAGCGCCTTTGACCGGACGATCTTGACCGAAATTCTGCGGTTAAGTAAGACCAGAAAATATCAAGCCGGTGAAAGGATCATCGTCGAAGGAACATATGATTCCCGGCTGCACATCATGATCAATGGAACGGTGGCGGTTACAAAACAAGACGAAATAATTACTTTACTTGATGAACCGGGTGACGTCTTCGGCGAATTGGCGATCATCGACGGCGACATTCGCTCGGCCTCGGTCAAAGCCGTCCGGGATACCATTTGCCTGGAGGTGGACGCCTCCTTTATCGACCGGTTGAAACCTGCAGAAAAAGCGACCTTTCACCGGCTGTTCTACTCTTTCATTATCGGGACATTGGCCCGGCGGCTGAGAATCACCACCCAGAATGTCTCGGACGTCAAGTTGGACAATAGTAACCTGAACCAGGAACGGAATAAATTGGAAAATGAAAACCGGGAATTAAAAAAAGAAAACGCCAGGCTGAAAGACGAGGCGGCTCTACTACGAAAGGAAAATATATCAAGAGCGACAGTGATCAATAAAGAGCGTCGGTAGGTCTGATTCATTATTAGGTTATACGCAAGGAGAACGGCTTGAAAGTGACCAGCCTGAGCATCAAAGACTTTAGGGGCATATAGGCGGTTGAATCCGCCCCCCCGTGGCTTACATAATTCAGGACCCATCCGTTTTTGACCGTCCCATATTTTTTGCAGGATAATTCTTGAGGTCGAGAAATATTTTGCTTGACAAAAACTAGCCTTTCTTTATAGTAATTGGTAAGACCAATTTTTTGAGATGAGCACTCTCCACTGACGCAGTGCCTGCGGCCCACATCTAACTAAGACATTCCATCAGTGAAGGGAACGATTATCCTCACATCATGCATTCTTTCAGGCCTTCTGCCGGACCCAGGTCCTCTTCACGCCAAATGCTTTTGGTCTGACCTTTACAACAAGACGGTGACCGAGCGTAACAACTAATATTTCCACGAAAAAAACTTACCCCATTATCAGGCGGTGGACTATGACAAACATGGACGAACTGGTAACCTATTTCACTCAGAAGGCCCAGGCGGTTTCGGCCGTGGTGGCGGAGGTGAACGAACTCCGGCAGGCCTTTGAATACACGGTTGATCTCTGCGACCGCAAGGAGGCCTGTCAACTCCTCCTGGCCGGGTGCGAGGCGCCTTTGTCGCCTGCCGCGGGTGAACTATGTCAACGGCGCCAAGACAAGATCATCGCCGCCCCAGGGCTGGACGCCGCAGATTACCAGGAACTGGACACGCTCTGCCGGAACAAAGGATTGACCCTGATCCGGGACGGCCTCCGCGGCTACCTGGC
Source organism: Deltaproteobacteria bacterium (assembly GCA_015233355.1). GTDB lineage: Bacteria > Desulfobacterota > JADFXK01 > JADFXK01 > JADFXK01 > JADFXK01. The sequence goes on from JADFXY010000021.1 coordinate 10,275, forward strand.
CGGGATAGATATCGGCTTGACCGTGATCGATTACGGCATCGCCGAAACCGGGACCCTGGTCTTAAACTCCAATAATGAAGAAGTCCGCCTGGCCACCATGATCAGTGAAATCCACGTGGCCGTGCTGCCCAAATCCAGGCTCAGGCAGAGTTCCACGGACTTAGAAAAAGAGTTGGAGGCCATGATGCGGGTGAGGCCCGGTTACACGGCGTTTATTACCGGAGCCAGCCGGACGGCCGACATCGAACGGGTTTTGGCCCTGGGTGTGCATGGCCCCTTGGAACTACACATCTTGCTCTGGGAGGACAGATAATGCAGACGGCGCGCGATGTAAAGGAGTACCGGGAGGAACTGCGGCAAGCCCTGGATAACGAATTCTTACGCCAGGCCATGGATTCCTTTGCCGTGGCCTATCGGGCCGGCCGGGCCAAGGCATTTGCCGGAATGGATGTGGAAGGGCTAATCCGGGAAATCGCCCAGGCCAAGGACGACTCCATCTCGCGGTTAGACGAGCTGTATGACGAATTCAAACAGAATGCGGAGGCAGCCGGGACTAAGGTACATCTGGCCGGGACCGCTGAAGAGGCCAACCAGATCATCGCCGGGATTGCCGCCTCAGCCGGAGTGAAGCAGATCGTCAAATCAAAATCCATGACGTCCGAAGAAACGCAACTCAACCGGCATCTGGAGGCCGGAGGCTATGAAGTCACTGAAACGGATCTTGGCGAATTTATTATCCAGCTCCGCCATGAAGGCCCGACTCATATGGTTTTGCCGGCCATTCACCTGTCCCGCTATCAGGTGGCGGACCTGTTCAGCGAGGTGACCAGGCAAAAACAAGACGTGGACATAGAAAGACTGGTCAAGGTGGCCAGACGGGAGCTCCGGCCGAAATTCGCCGCGGCCGATATGGGTATCTCCGGGGCCAATTTCGCCATCGCCCGGACCGGGACCATCGCTCTCGTCACCAACGAAGGAAACGGCCGCCTGGTCACTACCCTGCCCCGTGTGCACGTGGCCCTGGTCGGGCTGGACAAACTTACCCCGACGCTGTCCGATGCCCTGCGGATTATCAAGGCCCTGCCCCGTAACGCCACCGGACAGGCCATCACCTCCTATGTCACCTGGATCACCGGACCCAATGAGTGCGCGGCTTCCCCCACGGGCAAAAAGGAAATGCACATCGTGTTCCTGGATAACGGCCGCCGCGCCCTGGCCCATGACCCGAAGTTCGCCCAGGTGCTGCGGTGTGTTCGTTGCGGAGCCTGCGCCAATGTTTGTCCGATCTACCGGATGGTCGGGGGGCATCAATACGGGCATATCTATATCGGCGCCATCGGCTTGATCCTGACATACTTTTTCCATGGCCGGGACAAGGCCAAGAACCTGGTCCAGAATTGTATTAGTTGCGGCGCGTGCAAGGCGGTTTGTTCCGCCGGGATTGACCTGCCTGAGTTGATCAAGGCCGTCCATGCCCGGATCCAGGATGAGACCGGTCTGTCTCTGTCTAATACTCTGCTGGCCCAGGCGCTCAAGAGTCGAAGACTATTTCATGCCCTCCTCCGGTCAGCCAAACTGCTTCAAAAACCATTTACCGGTGGAGGCCCATATCTGCGCCACCTGCCCCACATGTTTGCAAAAGATCAAAGCTTTCGGGCTCTGCCGGCTTTGGCGGACAAACCTTTTCGGGATAACTGGGAGGAAGCACGACCCCGCGTGCTCAATCCCAAATGGCGCGTCGCCCTATTCTCCGGTTGCCTCCATGATTTCGTCTTCCCAGAGCAACTGAATGCGGCGGTGAAGGTCATGGCCGGCCGCGACGTGGCCCTGGACTTCCCCCTGGACCAGTCCTGCTGCGGTCTACCGGCATTGATGATGGGTCAGGCTGCCGTAGCCCGCGACGTGGCCCGGCAAAACGTCATGGCCATTGATCCGTCCAAATTCGACTATATCCTGACCACGTGCGCCTCCTGTGCCTCGCACCTCAAGAAAGCCTATCCCACGTTGCTGGGCCATGATCCCCAACTGGCGGCCAGGGTGGCGGAATTCTCAGCCAAGGTGATTGACTTCAGTTCATTCGTCCAGGACGTCCTAAAGCTGGAGCAAGCTGATTTTATTGGTGACGGGAAAAAGACGGCCTATCATTCGCCTTGCCACCTTTGCCGTGGCCTGGGTGTGGTTGCCGCGCCCAGGGAGTTGATCGGCAAGGCCGGCCTGGATTACCGTCAGTCCGAAGAGGAAGATGTTTGTTGCGGATTTGGCGGAACCTATTCTACGAAATTCCCGGAACTCTCAGCCCAAATATTAAAAAAGAAGCTGGACCATGTGGTCCAAAGCGGAGCCGAACTCCTGGTCACTGATTGTCCCGGCTGTATTTTGCAACTACGCGGCGGTCTGGAGCGGAGAGGCGACGCGATCAAGGTCCGGCATATCGCAGAGGCCCTGGCCGAGGTCCTGACCGAGATCCCGGCTAAGTAGAATCGACCCGGTCCGGGGTGAAAAACATCATTTTGACGGTATCGTCAGTTGAGCGAGGAGACCACCGGGGATGAAGCCTCTTCCCGGGTGACTGCCGGTCGGCCCAGGACGCCGGCTCGCAAACCCTCATTAAATCCCCGGCGGAATCCTCTTTTATAAACGTAGGGCATATCCTTCGTCACCTCCTGGAACAGGGCATCGGTCAGTCCGTCAGCGGCGTATCTGGTCCCGACAGGAGAGTTTTGAGACTGATAGGCCAACTCGTACCCATCCCGATAACCTCGGTCGATAAGACCATGGTAGCTCCGGGTACCGAAGAAGGCCAGGGAGGCGACCATGACCAGGAAAGCCCCGACCATAAAAAGACGGCGCCAGAAAGCATCTTTTTCCTCCCGATTCAGCGGTCTGACACGCTTCTTGGCGATTCTATAAGACTTTCTTTTGTCCCTGATCAGAGACATTCTTTCGGCGACGATGTGTCGCATAGTCATCCCCTGAGATCCTACCCAGATTCAACGTTCCGTTCACCTTCGCCCCGTTTTCCCAAACCTCCCACCGTCGGTCAATCCCGGCGGGTCATTTCTTTATTCCAAGATTCCATTGATACTCGTTTCCATGTTCCAGATAACCGGAGACCAGCTCAACCAGCCCCCAGATAACGTCCAACGGCAGATGGCTTTCCACCGAGGCGTCAAATCCGATAACCATCCGGGCCTCAAATTCTTCATCCGCCGTATATAAAATATAAGTCAGCGGCACCTTGGGCAGGGCCGGGATCTCCACCGCGACGTCACCATAGGGTACCGGCTTGCCCCCTAAAGCCAATCCGACCCGCCGAAACTCCTCTGACCGGTGTCCATATTTCCTGATCAACCCTTGGGTCGAAAGGGCGTGGGGGCCGACGAAGAACTGAGTCCCACCCTTGAGTTCCTGAGCCGTGACTAACCGGCCGGTCACTTTTTTATAATCAGCATGGAGCAGGTACATGACCGTGACCAGCCCTACCAGGAAAGGGACCGGTTGGTGTTCAGGAATAGCAACCACCTCGCGGGCCCAGGGATTGACCAGATAATCGCGGCCGGCCAGGGAAAGGGAGAAGCCGGTTTCCGGATGGTAGACGGCCAGGCTCCGCAGAGCCACGTCATCAGGCGGGTGGGTGGATAATTCCTCAAAGTGCTCCGGCCGCAACTTGTCGTAATAGGACTCTTTTCGTTGTGGTTCCTGGTTATTCACCGTGGGTAATTTCCTTAGAAAAAGTACTGCATCCATGGGCCGGGAATAAGAAGACTTCATCGGATGATCAGGTCAGCCTTATAACC
>JADFXY010000021.1:14107-23410 GCA_015233355.1 Deltaproteobacteria bacterium
AAGGTCCAGTTTGATCTTTTCCTTAATTTCTTCCTTTTCCCTTTTTGACAACCTCTTACGCTCCTCCTGCCGCAGCTTTTCGTTTATTTTCACCTCCGAAGATGGTCAGACCGTGTCTTAAGTCAGCGGCATTGGCCTTATGACTTACCTGTTTTGCCTGACCTCATGCTTCAAATTGGAGGTTGATAATGAATTCTTTGATGGCCTGTTGGCCACTTGTGTCCATATCCAGTAATATTTCGATAACTTTCAGCAACTCCGCTTTGTCTTGTTGATTAGTCAGAAGTCTGACGGCTTCAGCCGCGGCGATCACGCGCAGATAGTTCTTAACCTGGTTCTGATGGTAGGTTGAAGCCGCCGGTTCCTCTGCCGCATCTCCTTCTTTAACCGGAGGTTCAGGCGTCGGACCGGGCTTAACTGGTGGTCCCTTGATCACTACGGGACCAGGGGCCGGTATGGCGGCGGACGCCGGTTCCGGCCTGGCGACTAGAACAGGTGCCGGAGCTGGCGCGACAGGTGGCTGTGGTTCAACGCTAGCCGGTTCCGGACTGGCGACAGGAACAGGCGCCGGAGTTGGCGCGGCAGGCGGCTGTGGTTCAATTCTAGCCGGTTCCGGCGGTTTAGCCTGGCTAAATAAACTATCAATGTCACCCTGGTCCAGGGCGACACTCACTTCTTTGGGGACCTTAACCGGCGGCGGAGAAGGACTGGGCGTTACAGCCGCACTTGTCCCGAATAGTGAATCTATATCGTTCTGATCAAGTATTTCGCTCATATGTTGACGCCTCCCAAAACAGATAATGAGGGGTCGGTGATTTATGGCCGATTATTCCGGCTTGCTTACCCATTGCCTGATTTCCGCCAATCCCTTTTCCGGCCAGGCGGGGTCCAGTCTTTGGTGGATAAAATCGCCGTACAAGTGATCGATTATTTGAAATAGCTCAGTGAGATAACCGACCCGAAGAAAAAAATCGGCCTCTTCGTCGTCGGTATCAACCGGTCCTCCTTTGGGTAGGTTGACGGATTGAAAGTCTAGAGAATCCCCTTTAATGGTGAAAGACCATTCTTTAATATCTTGGCTTAACTTGATTCGGACCTCTTTGACTTTCTTGCCTTCCCGCAGAGCCAGGCGGGCTTCTTTTAATTCAGAATTTAACCCGCGGCACAGGACGGTCTCTGTGAATTCGCCTTCGCCGGATTCCATCAGGGCGCGTCGTTCAAAGATGAGTTCCAGATCCCCCATTTCAGGGATAAACACCGAGCCGCCCCGCTGTTCACTCTGATACCAAAGCCAAGTCAAGAACTCCCGGCCCAGGAAATATGCTTTTTCTTGTTCCGCCAATTTTGTCATTCCTCCCTGGTCGCGGTTGAGTAGACGTCTTGGCTCAGACCATCGAGCCCACCATCGGCCAATTGAGCGGCCGCCATATTCAGGGCCAGTTGGCCCGGTGTCATCGGTTGCAGCGTCAGATCAAAAGTCTGACGAAATAGTTCTTCAACTATTTTCCTGACCTGGTTGCGTAAGCAAAACAGCAAGAGCCAGGCTTCCTGGTAATTCCAAAGGATATCAAAAACGGCCGGGACAGGCATGGTCTTAGATAGAAGGTCCAGTTTGATCTTTTCCTTAATTTCTTCCTTTTCCCTTTTTGACAACCTCTTACGCTCCTCCTGCCGCAGCTTTTCGTTTATTTCCGCCTCCACATGACGCTTGAACAATGCGGCCGGCACTGTCCGCGTATCCAGACGGAGACTGAAGGTCACGTATGCCCCTCGGGAATAGTTGGCATAGGAAAATTCCCTGTCAAACATGTTCCCCAGCCCTACCCAGCCAGCAGACATCTCATCGGCAGTTCCGTCAATATCTTGAAAAGAATATGCCTTAATTTTCTTGTCTACAAAATCCCAAAATACTTCGGGCAATTCCCCCAATACCTGATACCGGCAAAAACCGGCGCTCCCAGACAACAGACCCATATTTGACTCCATCCTGTTAGGCCCTCTTAATTGCAAAGACATGGACCTTATATTCGTCACTACCTGACTTCAGGCGATTGGGCAAACTGGCCACCTTGAATCTCTTGCCCAGTAGTTTGAAAAATCCGGCACAGGGCCGATCCATACCCTGGGCCAGATAAATAACCCCGTCGTCCGTCAGCAGCCGGTCAATCAAGGCAACCAACGGAGGAAAAACAGACTTCTCATAGAGTATCTCGGACCCGATAATCAAATCGAATTTCCGGTCCATATCCGGTTCCATCCAGTCCAGCCGGCGGACCGTCACATTGGTTAATTTGTTTTCGGCAATGTTGATTCGGGCAAAATCCAGGGCCTCGTCCTCCAAATCAGTCAAAATGACCTCATGGCCGAAGGCGGAGGCAAAGAGACCCGTTACTCCCATGCCCGCACCCAGTTCCAATACCGGTTTGGCCGGATCGGTAGGGATCATGGACATAAACCGGGCCAGGATCAGATTTGCTTCCCAAATCCGAGTCCAGAACGGGAAGATCGTTTGCCCTCGTTGCCATTTATCGATAACATCTTCAAGGTGCTTTGTTTCTTCTTTAACCTGGAGAAATTTTAAGGTCGTGTCCGCCACCCGAATGGTAGTGAAAAATGTTCCGTACTTCTCGTTGATTTTTTGAAGTAATAATCCGTTATCCGTCATTATTCACTCTTTCCGTCAAATTAATGAACATGCTTATTTGTTTCATAAAATTGTCATCTCCGTATTCCGGCCCATCAACCCCGGGAAGCATCTCTCAACCACAGAGTTTTCGGCTGTTGCGCAGCATAAAGATTATTTCGTCATTATTCAAGAAAAACCTGAAGTCGTGACAGGAGAAACGCATGAAATATTTTTTGTAGAAGTATTATCTGGGCAAATAAAGAAGGCGAGAAAGCCAGGGGGTGTCTTCAATATCCGAGGAGCGGACCAGGTTAGCCTGGGAAAGCGAAGCGGCGCCATTTGACCGTCTACCCTGCCCTGTTCATATTGGACTATCGCGCCCCGTAAAAAAAATTCATGCCTTCGCCCTGCCTCCATTTCATTTAAGGTTTTATTTTTTTCTTAAATTATGATAGTCTTTGCTCTCTTATCAAAATAATAACAGCACTGTGAAACCACGAACGCAACCGGAGGCACACTATGGCGAAGTCGGCTCACAAGTATGTTTATAATTTTAAGGAAGGCGATGGAAAAAACAAAAGACTCCTGGGGTGCAAAGGGGCCAACCTGTGCGAGATGACCCAGATGGGGCTTCCCGTTCCGCCTGGATTTGTGATCACCACTGAGGCTTGCCTGCAATACTACGAACAAGGCAAGAATATGCCGGCTGGATTGATGGACGAAATCAAAAAAGAAATGGCGGTGATAGAAAAGGCCACGGGCAAGTCTTTCGGCGACCCCAAAAATCCACTACTGGTGTCGGTCCGCCCCGGAGGCGCCATGCCGATGCCGGGCATAATGGACACTGTATTGAATCTCGGTCTAAACGGTGAAACGGTCAAGGCCCTGGCTACCCTGACCAATAACGAACGCTTCGCCTATGACGCTTACCGTCGTCTTGTCCAGATGTTCGGCCAGGTGGCCCTGGGGATTGACGGTGAATTCGACGGCATTATGTCATCGGCCAAACAAGCCATAAACACCACCGACGAAACCAAGCTGACCGCCGCGGATATGAAACGGATTTGCGAGGAGTTTAAATCTGTTATCCAAAGTCAAACCAAGACCGATTTCCCCCAAGATCCTTATACCCAGTTGGAAATGGCCATAAAGGCCGTGTTTGGCTCCTGGATGGGGAAACGGGCGGCGGACCATCGGCGGGAATTCAATATCACCCCCGAAATGGCTAACGGCACTGCGGTTAACATCTGTACCATGGTTTTCGGCAATATGGGCAACGACAGTTGCACCGGCGTGGCCTTCACCAGGAATCCAGCCACCGGTGAAAACAGGCTGTTCGGGACATACCTGACCAACGCCCAGGGGAAAGACGTGGTCGCCGGCATCAGGACGCCCAAAGAAATCCAAAAACTCCGGCGTGAAATGCCCAAGGTCTATAAAGAATTAGAAGATCTCAGACACTCCCTGGAAAATCACTTCCGGGAAGTCCAGGATTTCGAGTTCACGGTGGAAAAGAAAAAACTCTACGCCCTCCAAACCAGAAATGGCAAAATGAATGCCTGGGCCCGGGTCAAGACATGCAACGACATGGTCAATGAAGCCTTGATGACTGAAGAGGAAGCTATCCTCCGAGTTGATCCCAAGCAACTCGAACAACTCTTACATCCCGCCATTGATAAGGCGACCGCGGCCAAGCCGGTCTGCAAGGGCATTGGGGGGTCTCCTGGAGCGGCCTCGGGCAAGGTTATCTTTGACGTTGACCGGGCGGAACAGGCGGGTAATGCCGGCGAAAAAGTGATTTTGGTCCGGGAAGAGGCCAAACCGAGCGATAGCTACAGCTTCTTTGCCACTCAGGGTATTCTGACCAGCCGGGGGGAAAAGACATCCCAGGTCGCCGTGGTCGCCCGGGAGATGGGCAAACCTTATGTCTGCGGATGCAAGGACCTGGTTATCGACTTTCGGGCGCGTACGGCCAAGATCGGTAAGCAAGCGGTACAGGAAGGCGATATCATTACCATAGACGGCGCCAATGGGACCGTTTATGTGGACTCCGTGCCCACGGTGGAGTCGGAATTCGTCGGGGATATGCTGACCCTGCTGCACTGGGCCGACGACATCGCCACCCTGGGCGTCATGGCCAACGCCGATACCCCTGAAATGGCCCGAAAGGCCAGAAGCTATGGGGCCCAGGGCATTGGCCTATGCCGCACTGAACGCATGTTCAATCACCCCTCCCGGCTGCCTGTTGTCCGGGAAATGATTCTGGCCAACTCACCCAAAGAACGCCAGGCAGCCATCGACAAGCTGATGCCTCTTCAAAAAGAGGACTTCAAAGCGATCTTCAAGGCCATGGAAGGGCTGCCGGTGGCCATTCGGCTCTTGGACCGGCCGATTCACGAATTCCTACCCACCCAGGAAGAAGTGATGACGGAGTTGAGCCTGCTTAAGGAGTTCGAAGAGACCATCAATGCCATGGAGGAGTTGCCGGAGGCGATGCGCATCCTTGATCCTTCTCTCCAAAAATTTATTCCCGGGATCAAGACTACCCTCGAGGCCATCCACAAAATCCGAGAACAGAATGTTGATAAAAAGTTAATCAGATATAAAGAAGAGCTACTGGCTAAGGTCAAAGCCGTCTCGGAAATTAATCCCATGCTGGGCCACCGGGGTGTCCGGTTGGGGATTTCTTATCCCGAGATCTATGCCATGCAAATCCAGGCCATCCTGGAAGCAACGGCTGAGCTTCTCCAGGAGGACCACGATATCAAACCCGAAATTATGGTCCCCCAAGTGTGTACCCTTCAGGAATTGAAATGGGTTCACCGCCTGGTGACGGCTATTACCGACTCGGTGACCAAGAAATACAAGGTTAGTATCGCTTTCAAATTCGGGACCATGATCGAAGTCGTCCGGGCCTGCATGAGAGCCGATAAACTAGCCGAGTTGGCTGAATTTTTCTCTTTCGGCACCAATGACTTGACCCAGGCCACTTTCTCCTTCTCCCGGGAAGACGCGGAAAACAAATTCCTGCCGCTTTATAACGAAAACAAGATCCTCCACGACAACCCCTTTGAAATCCTGGACATCCATGGCGTGGGGCGGCTGATGAAGATGACGGTCGAACTTGGCCGGAAAACAAAAAAAGACCTTAAAGTCGGTATCTGCGGCGAACAAAGCGGTCATCCTGATGCGGTCAAGTTCTGTCATGCCATCGGGATGACGTACGTTTCCTGTTCTCCTCATCGGGTGCCCATCGCCAGGCTGGCCGCCGCTCAAGCCAAACTCTTAGAAAAAACGTTGAAGTACGATTGAAAAGAGGGTTGATCCTGGTTGATTTCCAGACCCATACCAGCCGTTATTCCCGGGGATGCCGCGTGTTGCCTCCCCGGGACTTATAGCCCTTACCCAGGGTGGCACTTCGTTGACCCTGGGCTAGATTGGGTAGCCCCTCCGGGGCATTGGGACGGTGGCCTGGTCAATGGTGAGCTTGGTCCCGACAATAGACCTGCAAGGCAAATCATCTCGTTCGGGTTGACGAAATCCATTTCCCCGGAGCGACTGTGTTAAAAGTCAAGAAAAAAGATTAGGCCGCTCTCCAGGAGGTGTTATTTTTTATCATTGCGTTTAGAATCGTTAATAGTTTTCTGGCGCAGGCAGTTAGAGCCACCTTCTTTGCTTTCCCGGCAGCCACCAGACGCTGGTAGAAGAGACTAATTGCTGGATTAAATCGTGAGGCGGACAGGGTGGCCATAAAGATTGCGGAACGGACTTGCCATCGACCAGCTTTGATGGCTTGTTTTCCCTTCATTTTTCCGCTTTCGTTGTTGAAAGGGGCCAAGCCGGCGAGCGCCGCAATTTGTTTTCGGTTTAGTCGGCCAAGTTCCGGCAGTTGGCCCAAGAGGATGGCGGACACCTTGGCGCCAATTCCCTTGGTGCTGGTTAATATTTCGTGTTTTTCTTTCATCACCGGGCTGCTTTGGATGAGTTCGTCGATTTCACGGTCGATGTCCTTAAGCTCATTTTTTAGGGTGCCCATAATAGCTTGAATTTTTTCTTTGATTCTTGGTGTAGCGTGTTCTTGATAGTTGATGTTCATCGTGATCTGATCGAGCAATTGGCGGCGCCAGGTCAAAAGTTCAGATAATTCCAGTTGCTCTGCATCTGGTAGGGATCTTTGTTCGGGACGGATTGCCTCGCCATAGTGGGCGATTACCTGGGCATCAATTTTGTCCGTTTTGGCCAGTTTACCGGTAGCCTTAGCAAAGTCCCTAACCTGTTTTGGGTTTGCCATCACGACGGGCAGTTTTGCCTCGATCATCGCTCCGAGAGCTCGTGCCTCATAGCCTCCGGTGGCTTCTATAACCACCAGCTCAGGGCTAAGCTCATGCAGCCTTCTGACCAGTTCCTCATCGTCCTGGGGGGCATTGTTTATTGTAAAGAAAACACCGGCCGGCCTGGCGGCTACGTCCAGCTTGCCCTTAGAGGTATCTATACCAACAAAATTTTTTCCCATAATATCCTTGGCCTCCCATCCTCGTATTCGGGCTCATAATGGCCCATGCGACTGTTCGGGACTGTTTCAAGGGACCGTGGCGACCAAGCTACGGGCCAGTCTCACATAGTGGACTTTAGGGGAAATCGATCTGCCACGGCGAAAAGAATGCATTGAATCGTAACATGTTATTTTTTTAATGCAATACCGATTATTGATTTTGGTGCAAAGCTACTAATAATTTTTGACACACGCAGCGTTGGTTTTCCTCCTCGGCTATATGGGCTCCGCATGCGGAGCCCATATAGCCGATCCCACCCACTCAACAGGCCCGGCGGCATGGGGCGAGAAAGAAGAGGGGGGGCGTCTTCAATATACGAGGGGAAAAACAATCTAGCCCAGGGTCAGCGAAGCGCCACCCTGGGTGATGCGAAAACCAAACCGGAAATCTTAACTTAATGACATTGACCAGCAACCCGCAACCCGAACCGAGCCCCATGAAAATCATATTCTTATCCTTCAGCGACATGGTCACCAACGGCACGGCCACCCGGATTATCCAGTTGGCCAGGGAAACGGCCGGGGACGTCCGCCTGATATTCGACGGCCATCATCGGGGCGACACGGCCTCGTTGCGGCCGCTGCGGATCAGCTTTACCCCCAAGATCCTGAATAAACCTCTGACACTGGGCGTTGGAATAATCTACAAAACGATCTGGTGTCTTCGGCAAAAGCCGGATATTATCCATTGCTTCAAGCCGTTGCCGACGTCATATATCCCGGCCCTGGTAGCCGCCAAACTGACCGGGGCCCGGTTGGTGCTGGACTTTGACGATTTAGAAGACGGGCACGGCCTGGCCCGGCGCGACCCCAGGCTGTGGCGCGGGCTCCTGACCTGGTTTCAAAACCGGGCCCTGGCTCAAGCGCCGGTGGTGGTGGCGGCGACTCAGGCCCTGGCTCAGGTGGCTCGTAGGTTTAGGACAGAGGTGAAGGTGGTCGAAAACGGGGTGACCGTCCGGCCGGATGTGGAGACCGGGTCCATGGCTTCCGGAGCGGAAAATAGGGCTGTCTCCGCCCTCTACGTGGGCAGCCTGTATAAGACCTCGGATCTGGATCTGGCCTTAGAGGCCATGACCTATTGCCCTGGGATCAAACTGGTGGTGGCTGGAGACGGCCCGCTCAAGGGGATGTATCAAGACCTGGCCGTGAAGCTGGGGCTCGGGTCGCGGGTGGAGTTTCTGGGTGCGGTGCCGTGGCCGCGTATCCCGGACTTGATCCGGACGGCTACAGTGGGGTTGTTGCCTATGCGGGACAACCGGGCCAACCAGTGCCGCAGCCCGGTCAAGTTAGGGGAGTATATGGCTGCGGGGTTGCCCGTGGTGGCTTCCCCGGTGGGGATCGTCCCCGACTGGATCAGCCATGGACACAATGGCCTCCTGGCCGACACGCCACAGGAGATGGGTCAGGCCGTGGCCCGGATCTGCGAAGATGCCCGGCTGGCCCGGTCACTCGGCCGAATGGCCCGGGAGAGTGTTGAACAGGCGCATCTGTGGCGCCTTTCCGGGGAACAATTGAACCGGCTGTATGGGTCGTTGCGATAAGAGTCCGGCGGCGGCCGACGTTGGGAATTACCATGAAACGCAGTTTTTAAAATTAAGGACCGGACGATCGCTCTAATGTTTTAAAATAATTCATTCCAAATAAGCCCTGAAAGGGCGAACTAGGTTAGCCCAGGGCAACGCCCTGGGTATGGGCGGCGGCTATATAAAATACCATGTAATAGCCACATAAATCCCCCTGCGATTCAGCCCAAATTATGTACCCCTGCCTGTGTATATTCTTTGGTCTCGCATAGGATGAAATGAATGTCTACTCACCGCCCAAATGATGCATTGCCGATGGTTTTATATTGGTTATATTGTATTTTATAAGGGCCTTATATCATACCCAGGGCGCTGCCCTGGGCTAACATAGAGCGCCCCTTCGGGGCTTATTTGGATTCAGCCGTTTTATGAATAAAGCATGCGTGATTTCGCCTAATTCAACAGCATTGGGGCAACGCCTTTAGATCTTGATCCAGTCTTTGCGCAATGACGTATCGAGCAGCACTCCGACCAGGAAAGCCGCCCCCATGTTCCACATGGCCACCGCGGCGACGATGAGCATCACATAAAAATCCGTCTTC
>JADFXY010000220.1:0-7804 GCA_015233355.1 Deltaproteobacteria bacterium
CGGCCGTAGCCGTTTCCCTGGACTTTGAGACGATACCCTGGCCATTGAGTTGACCACCCATCGAAGTCCATAGAATTGTCAACCTGTGGTAACATTCGCACCATCTACTTAAGAATGACAATTAACTAACGGCTAAATAAAAGGAAAGAATCATGCATCCTCAGTTAGACAATAACGCCACGGTGTCTTGTTCTGCCTGCTACGCTTACCAGAATGACAATCCCGATATCTTTGGCCGTGGTCTTTGCTTGCGCCTTGAGAAGCCGAAGAACAGACGATGGCTCGATTATTGGCCGAAGGTTAAGCCGACTAACCGGTGCGAGGCATTTAAGGCGGGCAATGGCACCCGGCCAAGAGTCTTGACCTTGGCCAACTACCCGGTGTCAGCCATTGAGACATGCCGACCAATAACTGAACCGCCGGAACCCGCCTGGAAGCGGCACATTGCCACAGCAGGAGACTTTTCGATAAATTTGTCAAAAAGTCCCACCAAAGACGAATCCCTGACCACGGCCCAGGTCGCTAATCGCCTGAATGTGACCAAGCCTTACGTCTATTATTTAATCGACAAGGGACGGCTGCAATCCAACCCGGCCGGGAGAGGCTTTAAAGTCAAAAGGGAGGACTTGGAGACGTTTTTGCAGAACTGGAAGCCGAGGAAACTGAAAGCCAGTATTTTATGATCTTCTTGCTAAATAAAATAATAATGACTAAATATGATAATTCATGTCCCCAAACTTGGGGAGGAGTCCGACTTGAGGATAGACACAGGTGAGGGGTGGGGCAAACCACGTACCTGTGTTCGTCGCCTTGCCCAGGGTATGTTTACTCGCCAAAATGGGCGAGCAAAGGGGGGGTGTCTGATACCGCCCCCTTGGGCGACTGTCGGAGATGGCGTAGATGACACCGACGCCATCTCTTCCTTATATTAAGATCAGTCCAAAATTTGACCGATGAGACCGACTAACCAGGAATCGCCACGTAAGCTTGAAAAAACGGTTTTTGGAGCTACCGGTAGCAAAGTGGTAGCAGATGCGCTCTTGGCCAAAAAAAAAGGAGTCAACCATGAAGGCTAACTCCTTGTATTCTTTGGTGCCTGGGACGAGAATCGAACTCGTACAGCCACGAGGACCGAGGGATTTTAAGTCCCTTGCGTCTACCAGTTCCGCCACCCAGGCGAGATGACTATCCACCAAACTTAATAAAACCCAAAAAGGATAGGTGATGTATACAAAAAAAAATGTCCCGGGTCAACCATAAACTGACATTTATCAGAGCCTGTTAACAATTTGGGACAGCCGCTCGCAAAATCAATGGCTGAATTCGCATTACCCTGTTCACTCAAGGCCTGGCCGACGGGCCCGGCAACTCCCCCCAGGCGATCATCCTCAGTCTCGGTAAGGGGTAGCATAATCGCCGATTGATCCTCATCGGCCCAAAGTCCGTGTCCTGGGAAAAGCTGCTGACCTGCTATTTGGGCTGACCGCCGACCTCTGGTGGCTTATGATTCTCCACCCAGGGCGGGATAGGTCGGGGCTCATGTTTGAAGGCAGACCCGAGAACCTGGAGCAGGTATCCGGCCATCCGGTCCCCCTGAATAGCCGTTGACCACTGCTTGATCCGGGTTGAGCCGGTGGGAGATGTCGGACCCAATGAAATACGCCGACCCAAGGCCCGGCGGAGGGCATCCACCGAACCGGCCCGGAAGATCTCTCCTCGGTCTGCCCCGTTCAGCAGGTCGGAAGCACCGCATTTGTCACTGCAGATCACCGGAACACCCTGCATCAGGGCCTCATTAACCACCGCTCCCCATCCGTCCCATCGGCTGGGCAGGATCAAAAGGTCGGCCGCGGCAAGCAGTTGAGTGGATATAGAATTGGGATAATTCCCCCGAAAGTTGACGCGGTCAGATATCTGCAATTCCGCGGCCAGTGCCGCCCAGCTAGTCAGTTCGGTCCCATCCCCAATAACCTCTAATTGCCAATCCAGGTGGGTTAACCCGGCCAGCGCCTTCAAAAGCAGATCCCCCCCTTTACGATGAATACACTGGCCGATGAAAATCAGATTTACGCCCTGATCATGTTTCCTTTGGGCTACCGCCGCGGCCGGGATGCTCTCCGTAGGCTCGGCTACATAACAATATGGGAATATTACCCGATTGGAATAACCGCACATCTGAAACCATTTGACTCCAAGCCCGCCCATGGCCAGGATAAAACCTATGCGCCAACGCTGAATCCAGGCCGTCGTCTGCCCCAAGGCCAGCCGAGCCCAGCCCCGCCAGCCTCGCCAGTCTTTGGCCTCGGATAAGAGTCCCAGGCGGCCCTTCCCGGCCAGACACGAATAAAAAGCCCTGGTCACCAGGGGCAGAGTGCGATCTGGGGAAAAGATGTGGACACTTTCTCCCGGCCGATAGGCCAGCAAATCCTTAATGGTTCCGGCATCAGGACAAACCAGCAAGTTGGCTTGACCCACCTCCGGAGTGTCCCACCCCATTTTTCGCCGCCATTCAGGGATAGGATTTTCAACCACCCAGTTAACTAAGCAATCTTTCCGTTCCGCTAAGGCCCTGATCACCGGAGCCTGGATGTGGCTGGGCATGTTTTGCCAAAAGGTGATTATCATTTTAACTCCTGGGGCCAAGGCGGGCCCGGAGGCAAGTTTGCGCCAGGCTGAGCCCGAAGAATTCTCTCATAAAAATTGACATAATCCTGGGCCACGGCGTCAAGCGAAAATCGAAGCCCGATGTGCTCGCTGGCCGCCTGACCCTGCCGGCGTCGGATGGTCTGGTCGGTTAGCAAACCGGTAATGGTGGCAACGAATCCCGGGACATCATCATTCAAGTGTCTGGGCAGGAAGTTCTGGGCCTGATCAAAAACGGCAATGCCGGGATGATCGGAGGCCACCACCGGCAATCCTGCGGCCATCGCCTCAATGACGACCCTGGGGGATCCGTCATATTTTGTTGGGTAAATGAGCAAATCAGCGGCATGGTAATAAGAGACGAAGGTCTCCCGATCCATCGTCGGCACGATCCGAATAAGCCGGGTCAAATCAGCCTCGGCCGGCATCCGGTGAAGTCGGGCCCGTTCCAGTTCACAATCCGGTCCGATAGCCGCTAAGATGACTGGGAAGCCCCTGACGTCGAGTTGCTTGACCACTTCCGCGGCGATGAAAAAACCCTTAGGAGTGCCCAGTTCTCCCACAAAAAGCAAAACGAACTTGTCTTCCGGCAAGCCCAGTACCGTCCGGTCAACCGAGGTTGTGGTTAAGCGCCCGGTATCTACGCTGTTGGGGATAACCGAAAACTTTTTTCTAAAACCAGCCAATCTACCCGGCGCATACCACGGAATCAATCCCGGGGCCTGAGCGACCAGGTGGTCTGCCGTGACGATCAGACCGGTTTGAACCAGGGCGTTGATCAAAAACAACCTGGTCTGAGCCAACCGGAGCCGGGCGGCCAGGGTTAAATGCCCGTAAACCTCTTTAACGGCGTAGGCGCAAGGAGAATATAGTGACGACACGGTGATCACCGGGTTTTTTCTATGCCGGAGACAGAACATGGGCAGCAGGAAGCCAAAGGTGTCATGCAGGATGACCGGCCCGGAGGCGGACGAAATCAGATCCTGGACCAAGCGGTAGAGCTGGTAGAGTCTTAGAAAAGGGTGCATGGGCGGGAGAACGCGAATCTCAAGGTTGGGGTGGCGATCAGCCATAGCCTCTTCTCCACCCGTTTTCCAGAAGATAATGGTCAGGCGTTTGGCCGCCGGGGCGACTTTGGCCAGGGTCAGAGCCACGTCTTCATAACGGTTAAAGATGGGTAAGAAAAAGATGATTTCGGTGTTTGGCAATGACGTCTTGATGGGGTGTTTTTCCATATTCAGTCTGGTGTCTTTATCGGGAAGTCTTATCTTCCGAGTATAAGCCGGGCGGAGAGATTCTGTTGTGTCTCACCTATTCCCGCCTGATTGGCTTCTGCCTGGTATTTTCATTTGAAATTTCAGCTTCAGATGGGCCTGGTTGGAGGCACTCCAGGAAGATTTCCTTTATCCGAAGGATGTGGGTGGCCGAAGAAAAGTCCGAGGCGGCCGCCTGAATATTCCGACGACTAATTTGGGTGTACCGGTCTGGATGATTCAGGAGTTGAACGA
Organism: Deltaproteobacteria bacterium; assembly: GCA_015233355.1. Classification (GTDB taxonomy): domain Bacteria; phylum Desulfobacterota; class JADFXK01; order JADFXK01; family JADFXK01; genus JADFXK01. The sequence goes on from JADFXY010000220.1 coordinate 4,152, forward strand.
CCTGGTCGGCGATGGCCGCGGGTGACCTGGGCGGGACAAAGAAGCCGTTCTCGCCGTCTTTGATCAGGGCGGTGATGCCCCGGTAGTTGGTGGTGATGACCGGCAATCCCATGGCCATGGCCTCAATAATCGACAGAGGTTGGCCTTCGTTGACATGATAAGTGGGCAAGATAAACAGGTGGTTATTTTCAAACAACGCCATTTTATCCCGGCCCGACACAAAACCGACATAACGGGCCTGGTCCGATAACCCCCAGGCGGCTATCTTTGATTGGAATTCGGCCTGCATTTCCGCGGGATCGACGTAATGATCATGGGCCAGGAGAAAATTCCCGGCAAAATAAGCCTGCACCCAGGAATATCCCCTTTGTTTGAGAATGGCGATGGCTTCCAACACGTCCAGGTAGCCTTTTTCCAACATCATCGGCGACAAAAAGAGGAGATTGAACGGACGCGAGATAACCTTAGCCTCCAGGCCATGGCTGGACACTGCCGTCGGCAGGGAATTGGGCACGATCCTTATCCCGGCCTCCCATCGGGGAACAAAGTCAAAATTGCCGGCCAGGTCCCGGCTGAGGACTATAAAAAATCGGCACCGGGCCAGAGTGCGCTTGACCATGGACCGGGACAACGGCGATAAGCGGAGGTACAGGCCCTTAAAGTTACCGCCGTGCAGGTGGACGACCACCGCGGCCCCGGCCAATCGGGCCAGGTTGATCATCAAGGCGTCTTTAAGAAAGCCCAGTTTGGACTGGGAAATGGTGATATAGACCAGGGCCGGACGAACCCGGACCACTGCCCTGATGAAGCTGAACAATATCCCGGCCACTTCGGCCAGGCGGCCAAAGGTGAATCCTTCATCGCGACGGGTTGAGTCCTTTGAGGCGAGATTGACCAGGTGCGGATCGAACTCCCCTGACCTCCCGAGACCGTCAAAAAGCATCTTAAATGCCAGGCTCATGCCGTTATCCGGCGGCGGATAGGGGCCGGCCATGATGAGTTTGATTCGCTTCATCTGTTTTTCCCGGCCGACAGCGAGCCGTAAAGTTGTACATATCGTTGCGCCACCATATCCATGGAGAATCCCGTGCGGATGGTCTCCCTGGCCTGGTCCCCCAATCTGTGGCGAAGATCTGGAGACTCAAGCAGCCTGGCCAGTTCCTGGGCCAAACCTGAAACCCCGGCGGACAGGGGGACCAGCAAGCCGTTCCGTCCGTTTTCGAGCACGGCCCGATTGGCCGGAATATCCATGGCCACACAAGCCAAACCCGCGGCCATGGCCTCCAGCAGGGCATTGGACAACCCCTCGGCCGGAGAAGGAAGGACGAAGATATCCAGGCGGCTTAAGTAATTCTCCACGTCTTGGACATATCCGGTAATCTCAAGCCTATCTTCCATATCCAGGTTCCCGGCCGACTTGACCAGTCTTTCTCTTTCCGGACCATCACCAACCAGGAGAAGCTTGAAATTCAGGCCGTCTTTCTTTAGCCTGGCCAGGGCTTCCACCAGCAGCGGCAGGTTCTTACTGGGGTAGAGCGAACCCACGAAACCGATGACCGGGTAAGGATGAGGCGCCGAGGCCGGTTCCGGGTCCGATGTCCCCTGGCTGACCACGCCGTTGGGGATGAGAGTCACCCGGCCGGCTGCAACTCCGGCCGCGATGAATGCCTCGGCCATGGCCGGGGTGGTGGCAATGAACATGCTCACCCGGTGAACCAGGTGTGAGGCCATAATCCGGCCGAACCGGAATGTTTCAATCAGTTCCGTCAGGTCAAATTTATGACCGCTATTAAGCCCCTTGACCAGGATGGGAAGCCGAAGCAACCGCGCCGCAGCCAGGGCCGCCCAGGCCAGGTAGCCGGCTCCGTGCACATGGATGACCTCAAACCGGTGTCCGCACCTGAGGATATAGAGGAAAACAGCCGTTTGAAGACAGTAGAACTTGATCCTACCCAGGCGGAGCCACCCCGGCACCCCCACCCGGACCACCGGAAGGCCGTTGATCTTTTCCCGGTCTGCGGTTCCCTTTTGCCTGGAGGTGACCACCTCCACTGAGACGCCCCGGGCCGACAAAGCCCCGGCCAGACGCTGGGCTTGCAGTTCCGCACCACCGATGATGGGATGAAACATCCCGAGGACCATCAGCACGCTGGGGCCGGGACTCGAACTGTGAAATTGGGCCTCATCTCCTGGGGTCTGTCCCTTCCCTCTGACGGGATCATTCATATCTACTCCAAGGCAATAATTATATTAGTCATATTTTCAAATACGCCATCCAATAAAAAACGTCTCAAAACAACCGCAAAGGAGTTACGGCATCATCCCCGTCATAGTTATTAACCGGCTGTCGTTCGCCGGAGTTTGCCGCTCAGAAAGGCCTTGATCATCATCATCTCCGGTTTCTTGATCAGCCACGAGACTCCGAAATAGACCACCAGTCCAACAGACAGCATGGTCATGAGCAGGGCCGTTTTGGGGACCAGGCCGAACTCCATCATCCATGTCCGAGCGAAGATATTAATGTAATAAGCCGCCAGGCAGGTGGCCAGCCCCGCGATGATTAAGCGGAGCCCCTCGACCAGGGTCCGGCGCGAAAAACGATGCAACCCCTGCCGCCGGAGGAAGTGACCCAAAAATAAGCACAACGCCAGGTAAGTGCCTGAGGTGGACAGGCCGATGCCGACGACCCCCATATTCAGCCAAAAAGCCAGGGCCAGATTCAAAGTGATGTTTAGGCCGACATTCAGCAATCCATTCAAAAAAGGGATGCGCGTGTTCTTTTGCGACAAAAAAACATTCACTTGAACCATCACCACCATGTACGGAATGGAGCCCAGAATCAACGCGGCCAGCACCTTGGCCGTCAACTCCGCATCAGCCACCGTAAATCTGCCTCGCAAGAATATGATTTCAACGATTTCCAGCCGGAAGACCAGGATTAGCAACACCACCGGCAAAAATAGAAACACGGTTAGGGACACCACCGTTTGGAAATTCTGCTTGACTTCGTCGAACTGATCAAGAGTCTGATATTTCGACCAATGCGACAAAATAACCGATGAAAAACCGGTACCCAGGATAAGCAAGGGGATCAAAGCCACCTTTTCGGCGTATCCCAGCACGGAAGCGTTCCCCTGGCCGGTGAACAAAGACATCAGTCTATCCAAGAAAGGATTGAGTTGCAACAAACAAGAACCGATCATAGGGTATTTCGAAAGTCTCAGCATGTCTTTAAGGGCTGGATGGATCCGCCAGGCGTAGACTGGAGTGAAATCCAAAGTCCGGACCAGCCACGCGGCCAGGGCCACTTCCGCTAAAGCGCCAACCACATGACCGATGACGGCGCTGTTTATGCCCCAGGCCCGATGTCCCAAAAACATGGCCACCAGGACCAAAATATAATGGACACCACGGATGGATTCACTTAACCCGAATTTTTGAAACGAGCCATAGGTCGCGGCTAAGAAAGTGGCAAAGATGGCCGCCGGAACCATCGGGAGCAGCTTCATCGTCATATTCATGACCAGGCCGACGGCTTCCTTTTGGGCGCCTAACAATTGGGGAAAGGGCCGGGCATAGACCAGGACAACGATGACCAGAATGGCGGCCAGGGAGATCAACCCCAATAGCAGCGTAGAGGAACCAAAGATGCG
>JADFXY010000221.1:0-7789 GCA_015233355.1 Deltaproteobacteria bacterium
AGAAAAGTGTGCCAAGAAATAAGAAAATTATTTTGTACAACTAACGGTTAAGTAGGCTCGCCAGTCTTTTTGTCTTCCACCAACACATGAGCCCACTTGACCTTAAGTTAATGACATTGACACGCAAGCGCCGGATGCTTCACGGTTCAGGGGCCGGTTCCTGGCCGCCTATGGTAAACTCTTGTTCGCAACTGCCGCCGGCCCCATCTTCGGCCCGGATCCGGACAACCGCTGTTTTACCTATGATCGGGGTATAGGACAAAACGCCTTGTTGGCCGTCAAAGGAAAGGCTGGGATAAGCGCCCGGTTCCGGAGATAATAACTTGTAGGTGATGGCGTCACCATCCGGATCTTTAGTCTCCAACCGGTAGACGAATCTATCCCCTTGCTGGTCAAAACGCGGCGCCGAGGCTATTTCCGGGTTGGAATTCAGCACGGTCACATCGCTGGTTTCGGCCGGCTCACTCTTGTTCACCCCGTCATCGACCCACACCCGGACCTTGATCTTATCTCCCCGTTTGAAATTGCTCCCGGACAGAATGGCCGAGTCCCCCCCTGGAACGGGTTGTCCATTCTTGTACCACTGGTAACGATAGGTTATAGCTCTGGCAGTGGAGTCTTGGCTTTGTTGGGCGCCCACGCGAGCCGTGAGTTCGGTCCCGGCGTATACCTCCATGGGTTCGATCCTAATTTCCAAAACCACAGGTTTGGAAGTAGTCACAATCTTTTTTTCCGAAGGAACCTCGTCACTCTTTGACCGGCCATTGGAGACGATGGCGAACACCTGGACGCTGTCACCATCCTTGACACTGGTCAGGGCCAGTTCCGGTCCCCCGTTAGTGGGGACAGTTTTGCCGTTAATCTCCCACCGGTAGGACTCGGTTAACGGCTTTCCGTCGGGGTCTTGGGCCTCGACGCCGGCCGTAGCCATACTGTTCTTGGTCATAACCGCCGGCGACAGGGTCACGAGCTTGATGGCCGGCCGCGATTCGGCCTGGGCTTTGGGCGCTGCTTTGGGGGGCTTGTCGACCTTGTCCTTACACCCGGCCACGAGGACCAGGGCTAGCGCCATGGCCACCCAAATCCAGAAATGTTTTGATGAAATTCGGCATATTATCATTGAGATCACTCCAAATACGAACCCGTCGGGACGAACCGGGTTAGCCCAGGACGAATAGCTTTGGGGTCATAGAAAAAAAATCATTAGCCGCCGTGAGCGCCGGACCGGATGGGATCCCGAACCGGGCTGCCCTGCCCCCCGGCCACGGCGTTGGCGTCGTGGTCGGTGTTTTGGTCGGCGTTGACGTGGGAGTCCGCGTGTTCGCCGGAGTCGCTATTGGCGTGGGAGATGGAGTCGGCGGAACGAAAGTAAATACCCCTCTATTATTAGAAAGATATTTAAAGAAGAAGCAACTTGGACAGCCAAGATATTGATGCCCGGCCCCGAACGAGAGTTCCGGTATGGTTTTGATTGAATCTGAAGGTGGAACTTTAATTGAATAATCTTTTAGGGATCGAGCTGTCTCCGATATGGCCGAAAATGACCCGATAATCATTAAAATCAACAAAATTAGTTTCTTAGCTCGATGGAGTTCGCCCTTACTAATTAGCGTATTTATTATGAACACCCAAAATACGAAAAGACAAGGAACAGAGGCCCTCATGGTGAAGTCATTAAAAAGCCCCATCTTGTAAAGCGGAAAAAGGAATAAACCGCCCAGGCTGGTCCACAGCCATAATGAAGACCTACGCTTCGATTCTCCCGGTAAACTACTTCCGCAAAACAAAACCAAAACGATTATTTTAAAGAAATAAAAGGCCAATAAACGCATGTAGATTGACATCGTGGCCGGGTATACGTCCCAAAAAAATCCTTTCACAAAATCAAATGAGTTACATCGCAAAAATAAGTAGGCCATCAGAACTAGTGCCGGACCGACCAATACATTCTGAAAGCTGAGGATGTTTCTGAACCCATTCTGGTAGACAGCCAGTCCGATTAGGGGAAGCAACCCAATGGCCATAAAAGGGGACCACATGAGAGTACCTGCCGCGATAAAGAACAGACTCTCGTTGGGGTAGCCATTGATTACCAGATACATGATCAGCCCGGTTATGAGCCAGCCCGGAATGGCATGTTGCGGCACCCAATAGAACAAGGTAGAGTTGGAGCTGTATTGCCAGTACCAGTCTCCCGCCCACCACTCCACATGATCTCCCAAGGCAAAAAAATTCCCATTTACCGCCAGGTTACCCAAAACATCCAACCCGCCACAAAGAGCAAAAATAAGCACGACCAGCGGACTGCGTGTGCCCAATATCCTCATCAACCATAGCCCGGACAGCAAGATGCCACCCCATGTCCATAGAAACAAACAATGATTGGCGGCTTTCCATCCAAACATTTTTCCGGTCAGCGCAGAGGGGAGGTAAAAGGATATATAATATATCAAAGGCGTTGTAGGATCGGCAACTTTGGCGCAGGACTCCTTGGTTGGGAGGTCAACCCCTTTATAGTGGATGGGCCAGGTCCCGACCACTAAGTCTTTCAACATGGAGTTATGCTTTTCATAATCCGTATTTTGTAATCCATATCCGCCAACGCCCGAGACACTCGTCCAGATCAATGTGATGAGCAACACCGCCCCCATATTAGAGGCTGATCGGACATGGAACCACTTCTTGGTGTCTGGGCCGGCTTGTTTCTTCTTGGCAGCCCATAGGGAAAAACCTCGATAGGCCCGATATAGCGCATATAATACCGCTATAGACAGAGGGATGGCGTAGTATATCTTCAACCATCCCAGAGCAAAAATCAAGTAGGGGACGAATATGTACAGGAGGGTGCCCAGAAACAGGCTCTTGGAGAAGTCTCCATCCGGAAAATATCTCTCACATAACGCATCCAGCTTATTGAGAAACACGTTGGTTGAATTGCTGGTAAGCGACTTAACATGGTTGACTGCCGACTTTACTTTGCTGCCAGACCTCCGCTCTAGAACCAGATCGATTGCTTCACCCAATTGTCTCGTAGACAATCGTTCGTCTATACACCTGCGCGCTATCTGTATTTTCGCAGGACCATTATTTTGGATTCTCAGCAACTCGAGTTTCTTGGAGTATGAAATGCCGACCGAATCGGGCATTACCTCCATCAGGTATTTTTCTTGGATGGCCAGTTTGATCATGCGAGAAATATGCGCATCAGGGACCGAGAGTTCCGGATGGTTACATAATTTAAGATAAATTCTATCGTTGCTGAATTCTTTTGACCAAACCGCCTTTGGGTCTGCTTCAAGCAATCGTTCAAGAAGGAACCTACCTACGGCCAGATACCTGGAACCCAATATATTGACGGCGCCTTCTGCCTCATTAATCATGGCCACAGCATCGGCTGTCCATCGGTCTTCTTCACTTACGGCAGAAGATGAATCATCCACAACAGCCATCGAACTCATCTCATCCGCCGGCACATCCATCGTCATCAATTCATCCTAACCAAGGCCAGGCTTGGAAAAGCGCCTTGTCGTTCGTATACCTCTTTTACATTGCGACCAGGTGAAGCGCTAAATCCCAAACAACCGGCACCGGCATTGTCCTGAGCAAACCTTATCAGCCTCTTCTAGGCTGCCAAGGACTCCCCGTTCTATTTACAGCCCGAGGCCTGAGGCCCCGGGCATTCATGGTTCATTGTCGATAAATCTACTGGTTGTACACCTCCCGCCAGTACATTACCCTGGTGCCGGGAACGTTCACGGACACAACCGCATTGTTATATTGGCCGCTGCCAAAGGACTGGAGGCCGGTGGGGGTTTTGACGTAGAGGTGTTGGTCCTCCACCAGCGGCGCCGTAGTCACGTTACCCGTGTTAATCATTCTCAAAGGCGCTACACCCGTACCGCTGGCTCCAACTCCGCTTCTGGCATTGAAGACATACGTCTTACCGCTGTTGCTGCTTTGAGCCCCGTGACTGCCGCAGGGGTCATCCGTCTCGGCTGTGGACGTGCCGAAGTAAACCTGTCCCGCGGCGGCAAAGGCCGAGGCCCAGACCCGCTCGCCCGCCGCCAAAGTATAGAACCAGGTCAGAGTAGCCGGGGAGGTGCAGGCGCACTTGGCGTCCGTGTCCGTGTACGCGTAGAAGGTATAAGTAGTGGAAGCCGTGTTAATGTTGTCGTTGGCGAACGGATTGTCGCCGGTGCCGAAGAATATCCTGACCGTGTAGCTGACCGTCCCGCTGGTGCTCAGAGTGTTGTCCACCATCACCGCGGGTGAGGCATAGATGGATAGCGGATGATTTGTCCCGGCTGCTAGGGGCGTTTGCCCCTTGTTGATCACGCAGTTGGTGATGTTGCCGCCGCAAGCCTGGCTCTGAGGATCATCCGGGATGTTCACTTTGTACATGAATCCCTTGTCGGTGCCAATATAAATCCGGTCGATATACCCGTTGCCGTCGGAATCGATCAAGGCCGGCTGCCCGCTGGGTATGCCCCCGTGACCGTCCGCTCCTGCGGAGTCCAGATAAATCCGTTGCAAGACGCTGCCGTCGGCAATATCAATCATGTAGATTGACGGGTCCGCATTCGAATCAGCAGTCTGGCCGGAGACAAAGAAGGCGACCCATTTGGAAGAACCACTATACATTATTTGCCCGATTTGGCCCACGCCCGGTGAGGACCGGCTGCGGTACAGATCGGGATCGGCAAACTCCCACATGAACTTGGGAGTGGTGGGGTCGGTGACGTCGAGACAGTACACGGTGTCCCCGCCGCTTCCTTCAGCCGAAAGCACTACCGACTTCCAGACCGTGGCATTCTGCGATGAGTCATAGACATAGACGTCGGCAATGGCCGGGGACGCGTCAACATAGGATTGATTTGATGCGTTCATGGCGTTGTTCTTCAATCGGCCGATCAAATTGTTGGGAATAAAGGCCCACAGTTCATGACCGTCGCCATAGTCGGCACCGGCGAAATACCCTCTGTTTTCCGGAAAGGTAGTAGCCGGGTTATCGCCCCAGCGGAAAGCCCCGGCATCGAAGCAATGGAGCATCCCGTCCAAGGAGCCGACGAACAAGACGCTTCGCCGCTGACTTTTGCCCTTTAAGTTAGATGGGTCGGTAGGATCGCCAAAGGCGAACGTTTTATAAGCCGTCTTCGCCGCGTCGGGCAAAGCTGTGCCGTAATACCAGTACGGCGTTCCAGGCGGGGTCAGCACGGCCGGCACTGAGTAGTAGATGGGACCGAGCAGCCAGTCCTTCTGGGTCGTGGCGGTAGAACCATTGGCCCAGCCGCGGATCCATTGGACCAAACAATTGGCGTCTGCAGTGGTAGTGCTCGGGTCGACCCCGCTCATCACGAAGTCATAAAGATATTGGGTTGGGCTGACCGCGGCTGAGCCGCACAGATTATAGCCATAACTGGCAGGAGTCTGCGAGTAATTGGTCAGGGCCAACATGTTGTTGGTCACGTTGCCGGTGGTGAAAGGCTTCAGGGTCTGGGATGAGACGTAATAGCTGTAACTGGCCAGAACGAGTGTACCGGTTATCGGGGCGCTGCCCCCAAAGGTGAAGCTGACATCCCCGGTGAACCGGTTGATGGTCCCGGATCCGCCGACGATATTGGAGGTAAGGGCGCTGGTATGCGAGTCCGAAAAATGCTCCCCCGACGACACGCTACGAATGTTGACCGTGGTCGGGACAACGGGATGGTGGGCCAGGGTGGCCGTAAACACTTTGGTGGACCCGTCACCGACCCCGATCTGCTCGTCGGTGACCTGGTAGACGGTGATGTCGGGAATGTAAATTTTTCTGTTATTCGGCCTCGTGTCATAGCCATTCACCGACACGGTGCCCAGGACCGCTCCGGCGTCCCAAAGTTGCTGAACATTAGTCGCCGACGTGCCGGCCCCGGTTGAAGTGGGCGCATTCTGACTGTAGATCTGATTGGCAAAGACATGGCCGCGGTTGGCTTTGGTCGTCCAAGTCAAGGCCGGGCTCTCGTAATTAGCGGAATAAATGACATTGGCCAGGACCACCGGAGAGGCCTTGGATTGAAAACCGTGTACGGCCACGTCGCCATTTAACTGGACGTCGATGACGGACGGAGAGCAGGTGTCGGAAGAGCTGATCAGGTTCGCTTTCCAGGACATGGCGTTGCCAATCTTCCCCAAGCCGGCGAAATCAATATGAGCGGATCTGTAGGTCACCTCCGGAGTGCCGGGACACCAGTTAGTCACGGTGGAACCGCCGGCATCGGGCGACTTGACCACGTCCCAACTGGTGATCTGAACCCAGGTGACGCCGTTATCAATAGACACGAAATATTGAATATTGGTTTTCCCGGCGGTGGGGCAGGCGCCGCTGCCGCAAGGCATGTCGTCGATCACCTGGAAGGTGGCCCCGGTGTAGTAAGACAACGGATCGGTGGTGGTTATGGCGCTGCTGGGTTGGAGCACGGCCGTCCCGCCGGTCTGGCGGATAACCATAAACACGGTGTCGTTGTAATCGTAATCCGACCATGACCCGGGAAAATTCAAGTGACTGGTGTCATCAAAAGCCATAATCCAGGTGAACGAAGAGGTGGCCGGCCACCCGGTGATGGAATGGGTTGCGTATCCATTGTTGGGGTCATCCACGCATCTGAAGTCATTGCCCGTGAAGTTCAGACCATACTGACTACTGAGCCAGGCCAGGATGGTGTTGTCAAGCCAGCCCTGGTTCCAGACGCCGGTGCCGCAACCAGAAACATACGTTTGACACGAGGCAGTCTGAGGCTGGGCGTCACAGCTTATGGACAGATTGACCTTGCGGCTGACTCCGGTCCCGCACATGGTCTCCCTTTCGGGAGTCGTCGCCGGGTTACCTTCCATATTCAAGGCGCGCTTGGTATAGTAGATACCGCCATTCCACTGATTGGCGTCGTCGAGATAAAAGACCAGCTCCGTCCCGGCCGTGAAGTACCCCAAATAGACCATGTTGGGATCAGACGCGTTATACCCTGGGGTGAAATGGTGCAACTTGGTGGAGTCGGTCCAGAATGTGGTCGGGTAACTGTCTGCGGCGTAGCACGAGTCGGAAGCAGCAGCCGAGAGGGCGTTGGGATCCATACATGGATTGCTGCCGTTGCCGCATCTTGTCGTAAGATAGATCGGGTAAGGGGTGGCAGCAGCCCAGTTGGCTCTGGTTTGAGCATCTTGGGCGGCCGAAGGCGTACAGGTGGCTCCCGGAGTGGGGGTGCAATTCACCGTTAAGCCGGTGCCCCATTTGACTCCGAATTTGTGATTGTTACCGGCGTTCTTATACAAAAACCTGACTGAAACGTCTTGATCAAAAGGAACTATGATATTTTCCGTACTCGTTAGCGCTACCCCGGTATTGAGAACCAACCGGTTATTGTTAACGGTAACGCTGGTCAGATTGAAGTTGTTTGGGTTAAAGACTTCACTATAAGATTGAACCTGACTGCCGGCGCACCCCGGTAGGTTGGTGAGGCTGCTGGACGGCGTCGGGATGGGGGTGGGATTTTGGGCCCGGGCCGTGGCCTGGGCATTGGCCGTCGCTGAGGCCACGGCATTGGCTGTAGCCTGGGCCTGAGCAGTGGCCGTGGCAATGGCTTGAGCAGTGGCCGTCGCCTGAGCCTGCGCCTGCGCCGTGGCTGTGGCCTGGGCCTGAGCAGTAGCCGTCAGCACCGCCATGGCCGTACTGGTGGCATTGGCCGCCGAAGCCGTGGCCGCCGAAGCCGTGGCCGCCGAAGCTGTAGACGTGGCATTGGCCCTGGTAGCCGTGGCCGTG
>JADFXY010000222.1:0-7741 GCA_015233355.1 Deltaproteobacteria bacterium
CCATTATCGCCATGACGGCATTTGCGATGAAAAATGACCAGGAACGCTGTTTGGCGTCCGGAATGGACGGATACATTACCAAACCTATAGATCCGGTAAAGGCGGTAACATACATCGAATCATTAGCTCATAAGCCTCAAATAGCCGAGCCGGGCGGAGAGTATCTCGGGTCAAACATAGTTTTCGATAAGAACTCCTTTATGGACCGTTGCCTTAACGACACCGGGTTGGCCGCCGAAATCATAAAATGTTTCCTTGGTAACTACCCAGATTACCTTTATGATATTCGTGAAGCTATTAAATCTGATGATCAGAAAAAACTTCATCATTTTGCCCATTCTTTGAAGGGAGGGTTATTCAATCTTTCGGCTCTAAGAGCGGGGAACCTGGCCTTGGAATTGGAACTTATGGGCAAGAATAGTCAGTTGATCAATTCGAAAGAAGTTTTCAGTCAGTTAGTCGAGGAAGTGGAACTTCTTGCCGGCGAATTGAAAGAAGTTATCGCCTAGATATTTTTCAGAACCCCTAACCCGAAACTCGGAACATGCAACCCATATGGATCCAATCACTCACCTGACCGCCGGGGCCTTACTGGCGCAGTCATTAAAAAGACATTTTACCAAACGTTACTTTTTTTTCTTTCTGGTTTTGGCCGCCTGGATTCCAGATCTAGATAATGTCGTTAGTCTGGGCAACCCCGAATTGTTCCTGATTCATCATCGCGGGATCACCCACTCGTTGGCCGGGGGATTAGTCATAGCCGTCCTGCTGGCGGGGATTTTCCGGCTGATCATCAAGTCCTTTCCTTTCTGGTGGGGGGTGGTCACCGGTTATGCCGGCATATTGGGTCATATCTATCTGGATGTGATCACCACCTATGGGACCCAGATCTTTCTCCCATTTAATCGAAACCGGTATTTCTTTCCAGGCGTATTTATTATCGACCCCATCTATACCCTGGTGATGCTCATTATTTTATATTGTTCTTTTCGGCGTCCCACGCAACGGGTCCGGCTGGCGGTTTTGGGGTTGTGCTGGATTCTGCTCTATCCCATGTCTAATCTGGGCATCGGGGCCATTTTGAGGCATCAGGTGGAGGATCGGTTAACGCTTAGGCAGGTCTCGTATACACGGGTGCATCTTGTCCCGGATCTTCTGACCCCCATTTTTTGGAAAGTGATTGTAGAAACCCCGGCCACCTATCATCTGGCTGGGTTGAGTCTGGTGCATCTTGATCGGGATTTGCAATTTAGGTCATTTCAAAAGGCGGATAAGGGCTGGATCGCGTCATTTGCTCCTCGGGCCCACATCTTTGACACCTATGCCTGGTTTGTTCTCTTCCCGGTGGTTGAACGAGAAGAGCGCCCTGATGGTCAAACTCTCATTTTTAGCGACTTGCGCTATTTCCCGACCCTGGATCTTGCCAGCAAATATTATAGGGGTAAGAACAAGCCCCTTTCTTTAAAGGCTTTCCTTAACCCCAATGGTGGTCTGATTGGGTATGAGTATTTTCGGCCGGGCCGGGCCGGCTTCACTCAACGTCTGGAATAACCGACCCGGGAGATAACCGCCCTTGGCCGGGTAGATTTTTTTTCGGAGTAAGGAGCAAGACGATGTCAAGAGAAAGTTATGGTCGAGCCGGAACTGGGGACTTGCGTAAGTTGGCCGAGGAAAAGGCCCTGAGAGATGCCCCCGCTCTTGACCTGGAGCCATTGCCGCCTAAGGCGGTGCAGCAATTGCTCCACGAATTGCAGGTGCATCAAATAGAGCTGGAGATGCAAAACGACGAGTTGCGCCGAACCCAGACGGAACTGGAAGCCTCGCAGACCCGCTACTTTGACCTGTACGATCTGGCGCCGGTCGGATATCTCACCACAGATGAAAAAGGGTTGATCTTGGAAGCCAACCTCACGGGGGCCGAGTTGCTTGGCGTGCCGAGAAACCAGTTGCCCAATCAGCCGCTGAGCCGCTTCATTGTTCCCGATGATCAGGATACCTATTACCATCATCGCCGGAAGCTTTTCGGAACGGGTGAACCGCAGACGTGCAATCTGAAGATGGTGCGTCGAGACGGTACATTGTTTGGGGCGCGGCTAAGAACGACCGTATCCCGAGATAATGAAAATATCCAACAGATTCGCACTGTAATCGTTGACATCACAGAGCTTGAACAAATAGTGAACATAAACGAATCACGGTTGCAAATACTTCTGAGTATGTCTCACCACGAGGCTGAGAACATCCAAGATTTTCTTGATTACGCCTTGGGCGGAGCCATTAGGCTGACTAACAGCAAGGTAGGCTATATTTACCATTATTATGAGGAAAAACAGGAGTTCGTTCTCAATACCTGGTCCAAGGACGTGATGAAGGGATGCACCATTGCCAGTCCTCAGACCGTCTATCACCTGCAAAAGACCGGTATCTGGGGAGAGGTTGTGCGGCAGAGAAAACCGATCATCGTTAACGACTTTCAGGCTCCTAACCCGCTTAAAAAGGGGTATCCCGAAGGACATTTGGCCCTTCATAACTTTATGTCGTTACCGGTGTTCCAAGGGGATCAGGTGGTGGCGGTAGTTGGGGTCGGCAACAAAGAATCCGATTATAACCAAACGGATCTATTGCAGCTTTCATTACTGATGGATTCGGTTTGGAAATTCGTCACCCGCAAGCGGGGGGAGGAGGCGCTGAGGAATAGTAATGAGCGTTATCAGGCACTTATTAAAACATCTTTTGATGGCTTTTTGGCAGTAAATTTGGACGGCTACTTAGTAGAAGTGAACGATGCGTATTGCTCTATGATCGGTTACCCCAGGGAGGTTTTGCTCTCCATGCACATCTCCGAGTTGGATGTGAATTCTTTAGATCAACTTAATAAACATATTCAAACCATTATTACCAATGGATGGGATCGCTTTGAGGTTAAACATCGTTGTGCCGATGGAAATCTTATTGATCTGGAAGCCAGTACTGTTTTAATTAAATCACAAAACCTGATAATGGGCTTCGTCAATGATATTACTCATCGTAAAATCAATGAACGAGTATTAATTAAAGCAAAAGAAGAAGCGCAAGCCGCGAATAAAGTCAAAAGCCAGTTTCTGGCTAATATGAGCCACGAAATCCGGACCCCGTTGAATGGCATCGTCGGCATGACTGAACTTGCCTTGGAGACTGAGCTTTCTTTCGAGCAAAGGGAGTATCTGGGGCTGGTCAAGATTTCAGCCGATGCCCTTGCCTCGCTCGTTAACGACATCCTCGACTTCTCCAAAATTGAAGCCGGACGATTGGATATTAATAATGCAAATTTTAAATTACGGGACACCCTGGGCAACGTGATGAAAACCTTAGCCGTCAAAGCCCACGAAAAGGGGTTAGAACTGGCCTATCGGATTACGCCCGATGTTCCGGATAGTTTGATAGGCGACCCGGTCAGAATAAGGCAAGTTTTACTCAATCTTATCGGTAATGCTATTAAGTTCACCAGTTCCGGTGAGGTGGTTTTAGAGGTTGAGTCCTCTTTACAGGCAAATGACGAGGTAGTGCTCTATTTCAGCGTCAGGGATACCGGGATAGGTATTCCAGAAGATAAAATAGAGAGGATATTTTACCCCTTCACTCAGGCCGACGGCTCTACCACTCGCGAATATGGCGGGACCGGATTAGGACTAACCATATGTTCCAAGCTGGTGTCCCTGATGGGCGGTGGAATTCGGGTGGACTCGGATGTCGAACACGGGAGTACGTTTCATTTTGATATCCGATTGGGTATCCTAAAAGATGAAGTCGATACCATACCCCTAGAGCTTGGGACGTTGCGGGGGGCGAAGGTCTTGGTTGTCGACGGTAATGCCACCAACAGGAGCATCTTGAATGAGATGTTACAAGGTTGGGGCGTAAAGCCCACGCTGATAGATAATGTTGTCGGCGCATTGGGCGTTCTGAGACAGGCCGAAGAAGATAATGAGCCATTTGCTCTGGCCATTCTTGATTTCATTATGTCTCAAATGAATGGATTTGAACTAGCCCGAAAAATCAAGGAAAGTTTTGGCCATCGAGACATCAAGATTATCATTCTGACCTCGGCCGTTCATCTAGGATATACCGGGTTATCTAAGGAACTAGGTATATCAGCCTATCTGAGCAAACCGGTAAGACATTCAGACCTGCTGAATGCTCTTTTGACTGTACTTGGGGCCTCAATCCCTGATTATGACCACAACTCCCCGGCGACACGTGGTTTTTTAAAAGACGATCCTGCAAAACTGAATATTCTCTTGGCGGAGGACAATCTCATCAATCAAAGGTTGGCTCAGGCTATGCTGGAGAGTCGAGGTCATAATGTCACAATCGTCAATAACGGGGCCGAAGCCCTGGTTGAGTTGGAAGCCCAGGCTTTTGATCTGGTGCTGATGGATGTTCAGATGCCGGTCATGGACGGAATTGCAGCCACAGAAAGACTCAGGGAAAAAGAGAAGCTGGTTGGAGGTCATATCCCCATTATCGCCATGACTGCATTTGCGATGAAAGGTGACCAAGAACGCTGTCTGGCCTCTGGAATGGACGGGTACATCACTAAACCTATAAATCCCGAAGATGCTCTAAGCTACATCGAGTCACTGGCCCGTGAGTCTAAAAATCCTCAGCAGGTTGGAGACGATCTCGGGTCAAACACAGTTTTAGATAGTAAATAACATATTGAACGCGGCCTTGGCAAGATGAACAAGGTCCAGGATGTTTATTTATTCAGCGGGAAGTAATTGCAGAACAATCAAAAACAAACTTCTAACTGCGAAGGGATGGATGAGCATGAAAAAATTAATGAGAAAGCTTACTCTGGTGGCTGTTATCGTTCTCACTATGACTTTTGGATCAGACTTTTTGGCAAAAGCAAATAACGTGCTAGCCGCTGAACCGGAAGCTGTCCAGTTTAAGGTAGATACGTCCATGATGGAAAATCTGGTGATGCTTAAGGGTAAGAGCGTAACGGTCTTCTTGGCCTCCGGTCAAACGATTACCGGTGTCGTAACCAATGTCAAGGGCAACCTCTTGCATCTCGGTAAACTAAGCCAGAAAGAATTTTATGATGCGCTGATCTCCATTGATCGCATCTCCGCACTTGAGATGAGAGCCAGGTAAGAAAAAGCGTTCATCCTGAGCACGCCGACTCCACAATTCGCCAGGGGAAATGGGAGATGTCTTTACGATTGATTGTGTTGGTGCTATTTTTTTTGTTAAATGTCGGCCAACTCCAGGCGCAGGTTTCTTCCGGTGATTATGAAGGGTTGCTGATAGGTATAAATCCAGCCGACGGAACCATTACAGGATACTACGAAAATTACACGGGATTGGACCAAGCCTCCGGTCAACCACTTTTCAGTTGTATTTTTTATCTGCGCGGTTCGATGAAGGGGGCCGGGCCATACAAGATTGAAACCTGGTTCCCGGATGATAAGACACGGGCTAATCTGATAACCGGCCGGCTCACCCCGGCCCCGGCGGGAGGCGCTGTATCCTTAAGAATTAAGTTGGAACAAGAGCATGGTGGATGCTGGAATGTACAACATTTTGCTGAGGAAGGCGGGGCGGCCTTCTCACTCAATGTCCCCGGTAAATGGCTGGCCATCAGGGTCGTATCAGCTCAAAAAGCTCACTTCTACGCAGAGCCGGTTGATGGGAAAAAACGCAAAGCATATGTGGTCAGGGGAAATCCAATCAGGATATACGAATCCAAACCAGGCTGGGTTCATGCCGAATACACGGCAGAAGGAAAAAACACCTCCGGCTGGATCAAAGAAATAGATCTGTTTTCAGCCGATCAGCCCGCCCGATAGTCGTTTTCTCGATAGAAGTCCCGGGCAGCCGTCCGCATCATGACAACCTGTCGTTTTCTTATCTAACCCAAGGAAAAAATATGGACACAAGATCAACTACACCGAATTCTATCCCTAACGCCAACGCTTCACACCATTACTTTAGATTCCACCTTCCCCACCTTCATCTTGGTTCCGTCTTTGGAGATGATTGGTTCGCGCTGAAGGCCGAGGCATTTGCCCGCCTTTTTGGAACACCGGTTTTTCTTGCGGCCCAGACACTTGTGGTTGCCATCTGGATTGGACTTAATGCCTTCGGACTCACTAAGTTCGACATCTACCCGTTTATCCTGCTCAATCTCGCGTTTAGTCTCCAGGCCGCCTATGCCGCGCCACTCATTTTGCTAGCCCAGACACGACAGGCGGACCGTGATAAGGCCCACGCCGATGCCGATGCTCAACATCGTGAAGCCCTGGCCAGGGATAATGAGCAACGCCAGGCATTAGCCGCACAACAGACTGTTCAATTATTGGAGTTACTCCAGCAGAACACTCAACTGACGGAACTCGTAAAAGAACTGAGCCAGCGTATTGAATTGCTCACTATCGAGATGCATAGCAAAGTCGTGCAAGGCATAGGGACTAGTGCCGACAACACGCACTAGCTAAGAGCCATGATCTTCTTGACCTGGAATTGATCCAGCTTCTGACTGTTAGCTCAGATCTGCTCGCCGCTGCCCGAAAACATGCATCTGGTGTGGTGAGAGGCTCTATTTTTTTTCTAAGAGCTCTTCTTGGGCTGCTTATCCTTCTTAGTCTTTTCCTTCTGTTGCTGTTTTTGGTTGTTCTGTTTTTGTCCCTTTTCTTTATCCTTCTTGCCTTTGTCTCCCATTGCGTTTCTCCTTTTTAGGTTATCCCTGTTTAATGATGAATCCTGAAGATTTTCAGAGGTAAGGTTTCATGGCCTCATAAAACCTTTCAGCCATTATAGCGTATCCAGCATCATTAGGGTGAATAGAATCGCTCATCAATCTGGAGTTACCCATGATCCCGTCAAATATATTCGGAATAAGAACGGCTCCGGTGTCCCGGCAAAGATTTTGATAGCCATCGCCAAACCCTCTGCCCCAGAAAGGAATATCAACTCCCCCAACCACAACCAAGGCCCCTTTTGCCTGGATTGCTTCAATGATCGTCTTCAGATTCCTAAAGGCAGTGTCTTTGGGTACGCCATTCTTCAAATCATTTCCTCCCAGAGTTATCAGGACGATTCGTGGTGACATTGATAGAACATCCTGATCCAATCTGGATAGAGCACGAGCCGTGGTGTCTCCTGAAATACCGGCATTAATGACCTCTTTGCCTATCTTTTTTGAAAGCTGTGATGGATAATCCATGCCTTCCGTGGCTCCTGTCCCGGCTGTTAGGCTATCTCCAAAGCAGATGATATTATTACCAGCCGGTTTAGCGTTTCTTACTTTAATCCTATTCAAAGCAAAATAGTAATAAATCCCTAATACTATAACACAGCAGACGAGAAGAGTGAACGCTTTTTTCATCATTTATTAATCCTTTAATGGTCTAGGAGCCTGTCGGACTTTCAGTTTGATCGAGGCGTAACTGGCTGAAAATATGGGATTAGTAAAAATGGCTCATTTTTGCCCATAAAATATAAACATAATAATTACAGTCCGTCACACCTATTGATTTCGGGAAGTCCGACAGGCTCCTAGGTTTTAAAATAGGATGACTATGGTATGCGGTAACACTTTCCATCGAACTGGACCAGTGCTTTTTTAAGATTTGTTGCTCTTTGCTTGAAGAGATGCTTATAATGCTACCCAAAAACCGGGCAGCGTGCTAAGATCTAAAGTCAACCTTATTTATGTTTACAGTGACCTGATGCTCGCCTAACCCCATGCCGCTTT
>JADFXY010000223.1:0-7610 GCA_015233355.1 Deltaproteobacteria bacterium
TGGGCTGAACAAACTTGTTGCTTGTGGCTGGTTGCCTTGCAATGTCATTGAGTTAAGCTTCCAGGCTTGGTTTCCGCATTACCCAGGGTGGCGCTTCGCTGACCCTGGGCTAGATTATTTTTCCCCTCCGGGGAAATGGGTTTCGTCAACCGGAACGAGGTGAATTGTCCTGAAAATCCATTGCCGGGGCTAAACTCACCATTGCCCAGGCCACCGTCCTAATACGCCGAAGGCGTTACACAATCTAGCCCAGGGTCAGGAAGCGCCACCCTGGGTAAGGGCGCACGTCAAAGAGTCAATTGCAACCGTTCAAGGCACAACTTGGCGGCTTGCCGGAACAAACACTGGAGAACATTGTGTCCAATGTGAATATCCCCCAGGTGGATAACTTGATCACCCAGGCCCTGGCCGAAGACGTCGGGGTGGGGGATGAGACCACCCGTTTGACCGTCCCTCCGGACCTCTACGGCCGGGCCGAAATCACCACAAAGCAATCTCTTACCGTGGCCGGCCTGCCCGTCTGCGCCAGAGTATTTGAAATCGTGGATAACCGGTGTGTGTTCAAGTCATTCCTGACGGACGGGATGGACGCGGCCAACGGGGCGCTTTTGGCTGAAATATCCGGACCGGTGAACTCCATCTTGACCGCGGAACGGACCGCCCTAAATTTTTTGCAACGACTATCCGGGATAGCCACCCTGACCAGGGCTTATGTTGAGGCCGTGGCCGGTACTTCCGTCCATATCGTAGATACCAGGAAAACCACCCCAGGTTGGCGAGCCATAGAAAAATATGCCGTCCGGATGGGTGGCGGCCGAAATCACCGGTATGGGCTTTTTGACGGCATCTTGATCAAAGATAATCACATCAAGGCGGCGGGAGGCGTGGCCCAAGCCATTGCCAAGGCCCTGGCCCAGCGGGTTCATCTCCACCGGGTGGAAGTGGAAGTGACGAATCTGGAGGAGTTGGCCGCGGCGGTCGCGGCTGGGGCCGAGGTGATTATGCTGGATAACATGACGGTGGATCAAGTGATCCAGGCGGCTAAATCGGCCGGCGGCGTGCCGCTGGAGGTCTCGGGCAACATCAACCTGAATACCGTCCGAAGCTATGCTGAAACCGGTGTTGATTTTATCTCCGTCGGGGCTGTGACTCACTCGGCGCCCGCCGCAGACATCAGCCTGAACCTGGTCTAATTTGCCCCGTTCAGCCATTTTGCCAGTAAAACCGCACCGGATGCAGAAAAAAGGACAAGGCCGCGGAGATTTTAGAGGGATATGTTCATAACAATCCGCGCGCTCCTTTTTTCCATGTCCTGTGCGGTTTTGCCTTTAGGAATCCAAGAATTGGGAACCCGGCATGAATGTGTCCGCCTTTTTGGCCTCGCTGGTTATATTTGGTGGCCTGGCTCTGGTGGGGCAGGTGTTGTTGCTGCGTGAGTTGCTGGTCACATTCTACGGGAATGAACTGGTTATTGGAATTATTTTAGCCAGTTGGCTGCTGGGAGTGGGCGCCGGGGCGAAGCTGGGACCGGTTTTGATCGGACCTCGTCTGACCATGGGCCGGATGTTTGCAGCCGCGACCGCCCTGGCCGGACCAATGATCTGGGGGATGATCGCTGCTTGCAGTCTGTTTCGCTGGATGTGGCATCTTACCTCAGGTGAAGTGATTTCATTTCCTGTTTTGTGCTGGGGAAGTCTGGTCTTGACCATGCCCGTGGGGGCTGTGGTTGGGGCCGTTTTTGTTTCGGCCACCGGCCTTCTGGCGGCCCGGAGCGTGTCGGAGGCCCAGGCGCAAACGGCCGGGGGAAGAGTATTTTTGCTTGAATCCCTGGGTTCGGGCCTGGGGCTGGGCCTGTTCACCTTTGCCCTGGCTGGTCGGGTGGACCCCTTGACCATCACCGGCGGTTTCTATGCCCTGCTGATGTTGGCCGTGGTCATGACCATGGTCCCAGGAAGGAAGGCGGTGGCGCTCGGCCTGGGGTTGATCAGCCTGTCCTACGGGTTTGGGGCTTATGGCCTTGGCCGGCAAGCTTACGACTACCTGGTCCATAAGCGCTGGTCTCAGACTTTTCCGGGATTCGATTTGGTCCGGGCGCAAGATACCCCATATCAACACGCGGCTGTGGCCACCCAGGGGGGATTATTCAGCCTGTTCGGGAACAATACTCTGCTCTATTCTTTTCCCAACCCCTATCTCTTCGACCCGATCGTGTCTCTGATCATGGCTCAAGCACCCCAGGCCAGGCGCATTTTGCTGGTCGGGCAAGGACCCGGCGGCATGTTTAGTCCTCTCTTGTCTTATCCTATCGAGCGATTAGTCTACCTGGAATTGGACTCGGATCTGAGCCGGATGACCATCCGGGTGTTGCCGCCTTCAGACCGGGATATCCTGGAGCAGGATAAACGGTTGACTATTATCTATGACGACGTGCGGAGATTTGCCCAACGCTCTTCGGAGCGGTTTGATCTGATTATTCTCAATTTGCCCAATCCGGCCACGGCTATGGTCAACCGGCTCTTCACCCGGGAGTTCTACCAGTCAGTGCGCCTTCTGCTGCGAGACCGAGGGGTGGTGGTCACGGGATTGACCGCCTCGGAAGCTTACATCGGCCCGACCATGTCTGCTTTGATCGGCTCTGTTTATCATACACTCCAGTCGGTTTTCCCCAACGTGGTCGTCACGGCCGGACAGGATATCAAATTTTTCGCCGCGGCTGACCCGGCAACCATTACCACCGACGTTGATCTCCTGGCTCAAAGATATCTGGCCCAGGGACGGTCGTCGGACAATTTCAGCCCCCAGTCCTTTAGAATGTTCTTCCCCCCAACCGAACACGCCTATCTCATGGCTCGGCTGCAACAGGCGGCCCGGTTACCGGTCAACACTGATGAGCGGCCATTAAGTTATTTGTACAGCCTGATGCTTTGGCAACAGATGGAAGGCCGGGCCTGGATCAAGACCGGGCTGGAAAAATTGATTCAGGGTTGGTGGCCGGTCATACTCGGGGCCGCGGTGCTGGGATACCTCGTCCTGTGCCGGGCCGGGTCAACGGCTGTTTTGGGCGGGGTGGTTATCGGCGGGACGGGATTTTCGGCCATGACCGTCCAGATACTTCTGCTTTACATCTTCCAGAATGCCTACGGTGTGCTGTTTCAAGATGTGGGTTTGATCACGGCCTTGTTCATGTTTGGTTTGGCCGCGGGCGGTTACATCGCCTCAAACTGGCGTATCTGTCCGTCATCACCGGTCAAGCGTTTAGTGGTGGTGGAAATATGCTTCGCCCTGGTCATCCTGGCCACGGGTTGGCTGGGGCGGGGAGAGCTACCCCAGGCATTACTTTGGGGGCTTATCCCGTTGGCCGGGATGTTGGCCGGATACCAGTTTCCGGTTTTGTTTGCCTTGATCATGACCGGCTGCCAGGGAGAGACGGCGGACCAAGATCAGGCCATGATCAATCCGGCCGGTCGAGCCGCGGCGGTTTTGGAGACGTCGGACCACCTGGGCGGGGCGCTGGGCGCGGTGCTGGCCGGCATCCTGGTTGTCCCGGTCCTGGGCATTTGGCGGGCATCTTTATTACTGGGCGGGGTCAAGCTTCTTAACCTGATACCGTTGTACCGGTTGGGCCGGCGGAGACGAGTTTTGTTAATTGGGAAGCAAAAATAAATCCGCAGATTTCACAGATGAACGCAGATGGATGAGACTCACAGGCGCCTGCAATCCTAGTCTTTTTAATCTGCGCAAATCGAAGCAATCTGCGGATGAATTGTGGCCTTGACACCAATCGTTCAGCGGATTCAATGAACTCAGGTTAACAGTGGAACAAGGAAGGGTAAAATGATTATTGAACAAATGATGGTCGGCCGCATGTCCGTGTTTTGTTATATTGTGGGATGCGAGAGAAGCGGGGAGGGGATGTTGATAGATCCGGCCGGAGATGAGGACCGGATAATAGCTAGGGTGAAGAAGTTGGGCTTGAACATTAGGTACCTGGTGAACACCCATGCCCATGGCGACCATACCTGCGGGAATGCGGCCATAACCCAAAAAATGAAACTGTCCCTAGTCATGTCCGAGCAGGACGCCGCGGCAGCCACCGGCCTGCAAAATAAAATGTTTTGTCTGGCTATGGGGTTTAAGCTCACCCCCAAACCCGATCTGGTCGTTCGGGACGGCCGGATCCTGACCGTCGGGGACTTGAATGTCACCGTGTTGCATACCCCTGGCCATACCCCCGGCAGCATCTGTTTGTATATTCCCGGCCATGTGTTTACCGGTGACACGCTTTTTGTGGAAGCGGTGGGGCGGACGGACTTGCCGGGAGGCTCGTTGAAGGTGCTGTTAAAATCGATTAAAGAGAAGTTGTTGACTTTGCCTGCTGATACGGTCGTCTGGCCGGGACACGATTATGGCTCCAGACCGTCGTCATCAATCGGTTACGAGCGGGAAAACAATCCCTATATTACTGATTTTACGGACTAGGTTCGGTTGTCCGGTCTATATTGAGAGCCAGCTCATAGATATCGGATTTCTTTTGGTTTGTTTCCTGGGCCACCTCCCGGACGGCCAGGCTCAGGGATAATCCCTGGTTTTGCATTTTATCTTCGAGTCGCTCGACCAGCTCTTCCCTGGTTATTTGTTCGGAACTGGTGCTCCCGGTCACGATTAAGGTGATTTCTCCCTTGATCGCCTGCCCTTCCATATCGCGGCGCAGGGCAGACAGGTTACCCTGATAAAAGGTCTCAAATACTTTGGTCATTTCCCGGCCGATCAGGGCCGGTCGGTCCCCCAGTTCGGAGATCAAGTCGGCTATAGTGTCTATTAGACGCCCGGGAGATTCATAAAATACCAATGTTCCTTTGAACTCTTTGAGTTCTTGGAGATGCTGCCGCCGGCGTCCGGCTTTGGTCGGCAAAAATCCGACAAAGGCGAACAGGTTGGTCGGTAGCCCTGAGACACTCATGGCCGCCACCGCGGCGCATGGACCGGGGATGGGCACCACGTCCAGCTCCAGACTTTTGGCCATCCGGACCAGGTAGAACCCCGGATCGGAGATGCCCGGAGTCCCGGCGCTGACGACCAGGGCCACGTCTTCCCCGGCGGTTAGTTTGGCCGTCAATTTTGGCGCGGCTGTTTCCTTGTTGTGATCGTGATAGCTGACCAGGGGGGTGTGGATGTCGTAGGCCGACAGTAATTTTCTGGTGTGGCGGGTGTCTTCGGCCGCGATTAGGTTGACCTTGGACAAAACGTCCAGGGCGCGCAGGGTGATGTCCCGGAGATTGCCGATGGGGGTGGCCACCACGAAGAGCGTGCCGGAAGCAGAATATTCTGCCGGGGCGGCTGGTTGTTCACCGTCTTCCAGGGCCGGGGGCGATGCCTGGGCGATGTCGCGATGAGGTTTTATCTTTTTCTTTGGCATGACCGCCAATTCCTGGGGAAGGACTGACCGGGACCCGATCAGTAATAAAACGACTGATGAAGTTCAAAGGCGTGTTCGATGTGCTCGATTTCCATCCCGTCCGGACCGGCAATCACCCCGATGACGTCGAATCGGCCTGATACCTGGAGGAGATTCATCTTTTTGCGATAGTAAACAGCCAGGGCCGACAAACGCTGGATCTTCCGCTGACCGACCTGGTCCTTAGGTCTGATTGTTTGCCCGGCCGACCGGGTCTTCACTTCCACGAAAACAATAGTCCGGCCATCCCTGGCCACGATATCCAGCTCGCCCAAAGGACAGGTGAAGTTGACGTCCAGAATCTCATACCCCTTCCTTTTCAGGAACTCAGCCGCCGCCTTCTCGCCGATGGTTCCGAGTACTTTGGTCCCGGTCGGGGGAGCCTTAGGCATGATTTCTCTCTTTGGTTGTCTTGATTAATGAATCCGAATGAGATTTAATGCTCTAAGGAAGGAGGATAACTGGTCTAAGCCTCGTGACTAAGGTCAGTGCCTCAAACTAGGCCTTGCCGGGGCCGGCCTCGACTTTGGTCATCCGCAGACCCAGCGTCAGATTGACCTGGGCCTCCCGGGCCGGGCCGGTATATTCCTTAACACCTTTGAAAGTCATCCGGTGGATGGGGCAGGGGCCTAATTTGGCAATGGCCCGCTTATGCTCAGCCGTGCCGTAGCCCATGTGTTTGGCGAATCCATACCCAGGGTAAAGCTGATCGTAGTTTTGCATGAGATCATCACGGGTGACCTTGGCCACGATGGAGGCAGCGGCAATGGACAAAGATCTGGCATCGCCATGCCGGATGGCTTGTTGGGGCAAATCGTAGTTAAGGGTGAAGATGCCGTCAATCATCAGGTAATCAGGTGATAAATCTAATGATTCCACGGCCAGACGCATGGCCTTGAGGGATGCGGCTAAGATATTGATTTGATCGATCTCAGTCCAGTCAACGACGCCGATGCCGATCGCGGTCGCCCGGTCTCGAACCTGCTGGAGAGCTGCTTGACGTTGTTTTGGGGAGAGCTTTTTAGAGTCATCAACCAGATTGAGGTCGTCAAAATCACTTAAAATAACTGCCGCCGCCACAACCGGACCAGCCAGCGGACCACGTCCGGCTTCATCAACGCCGGCAATGGCCCGGTAGCCTTTATGGTGGAGGAGTTTTTCAAATAGGATCAGGTCCTTGTCCGGGTCAGGATCAGGGAACAACGACATATTCCGTGGTCCCACTTTAACGGGCAAATCTTTTCTCCTTAATCCTGGCCGCCTTACCTCGAAGTTTACGTATGTAGTAAATCTTAGCCCGGCGGACTCGGCCTCGGGAAACGATCTCGATCTTGTCGATACTGGGTGAGTTGGTGGGGAAAATTCTTTCCACACCGATACCGTAGGAAATTTTGCGGACGGTGAAGGTGGCGTTGGTCAGGCCGTGTCTGATTCTAATCACCGCGCCCTGGAAAACCTGGATCCGCTCTTTTTCTCCTTCTTGTATCCGGCCAAATTAGATGACCGGGGTTGCCGCGGCGCACCGGACCTTGTCGTGGAAATTCTCTCGCCATCTACCGCGGACAAAGACCGGACAATAAAACTAGCCCTGTACGAAAATCGGGGGGTCAAAGAGTACTGGATTATTGATCCTGAAGATAATACGATTACGGTCCACCTGCCGGGCCCGGACGGCCGATACGGTGCGCCGGTCATTCACGAAGGCCGGGGGAATCTAAACGTAGTCGGTCTCCCCGGCCTGGTCCTGGACCTGGACGCCGTATTCCGAAACAAATGAGAAAGCTCAAGATGTTTTGAGACTGAGCTGGAGATTGTTGCTATTCTCTTGCACCCTAACCCGGCCGAGAAGAAGGATATCTTATGTCATTAGCCGCATCAAATAACGAAAGATACACCTACCGCGACTATCTGGCCTGGGATGACGACGAGCGGTGGGAACTCATCGATGGTGCACTCTATAATATGTCACCGGCCCCAACCCGGCGGCATCAGCGCATCTCCCTGGACGTGGCTACACAGCTAAACAATTTTCTATCAGGCGGGCCGTGTGAGGTGTACGCCGCCCCCTTTGACGTCCGGCTGCCCAAAGGCGACGAGGCGGATAACCAGGTCGACACGGTCGTCCAGCCGGATATTGTGGTCATCTGCGATCCGG
>JADFXY010000224.1:0-7573 GCA_015233355.1 Deltaproteobacteria bacterium
TTAGGTACCGGCACATCCTTAACGACCTGGGCCGGTGTGGACGCATCATCTTTCAAGGCTTCCGCTATTCGCTCGTCAATATCCGGGAGAGTATCGGGTGCCGGCCATTCCGTCCACGCGGTCACAGGTGATTTAAGCTTTTCTTCAAGCGTAGCTGCGGTGATCATAAGCTCCCCTATACATTTTTCTTCATCTGGTAGTAAACTATCTTAATATTCTTTTCCATCCGTTGCATCCGGCGGGACAACTCTTTGAGCGATGCGATCATTCCGGTGATCTTTTCATCCAGGTGGTCAACATCACTATAGATATCCATAACTTCATCCTTTGTCATGTCCATCTTGGTGATAGTCGCCTCCACCTCTCCATTCAAAAAATCGATATCTTTGGCCGTCTGATCAAGAACGACCATGTTGGCCCCGACCTGATTGGATATAACCAGATATTCCTGGGAAAGGGCGGCCTTTTCAGACTCAAAGAAACGAATCTCGTCGGCCAACCCTCTTTCCAGGGCCAACACCTCGGTAAGCTTATTCTTAAGCTCATCAGACCTGGTGTAGGACAACTGGGCCTGTTGTTTAAGTTCGAAGAGCTGAGTATCAAGATCCTTCACCCGGCGGGTGAGAGAATGATTTTCGCCTTCTAATTTATCCACCTCGGCCCGGAGTCTTTGTTTCTCCGCCTGAATTTCGGCCTGATTGTGATGGGCCGGCTTCTTGTCCCGACGTAACCGGTCAAGCACCGTCCGCCTCTTATCCAGCCAGCCTTGTTCCTTCTTGTTTTCATCCGCCTGGGCCTGCCGGGCATCACCTGGTGATGTAGCCATCATCTTCCTCTGTTTCTTCATCGGCTTTTTCAGGTTTAGTCTCAGTGGTCGCGGCAACGGTCGGTTCGGGCTCTTCAGCTTCAGTGATGGATTCGGATTCCTCCGTTAAGGCCGGTTCTATCTTTTCAACATCATCTGCAGGGGCGGCCTCAAGTGAAGGCTCTGTTTCGGCCGGCTCGATGGTGACGACGGCGTCTTCCTCCGGCTCGGGTATATCAGCCTCTTCCGGTTCAGGTAAATCCGCGGCTTCAGGCTCGCCCAAATGTGGGGCTTCCGGTTCGGATAGAGTCTCGGTAGTCTCTTCCACGGCCTGGGATTCTAATTCGGGTTCAATGGGTTCCGGGACGCTCTCCACCGGTTCCATAATCTCTGCCGGAGCCGGGCTAGCCTCCACGAACGATTCAACGGCCGCCGGTTCCAGTTTACCCATCCGCGCCTCTTGCCACCAGCCCCGCAAGCTGTTGACGGATTCAGTTAGGGCTTTGCCTGAGGCATGAACATCAAAGGTAAGTTCTTCACCGGTAATCAACCTGATGGAGTCAAAGGCTTTTTCTCTAATCTCTATCTCTTTGTCTCCCAGAAGTTTAATCAAAGGCAAAACAGCCGCTTTATCCTTAAGGTTGGCCAGGGCTGATACCGCCGCTTTCCGAACTCGAACCTCTTCGTCCTTAAGGCACTGGATCAGGGCGGGGACTGCATCAGCATAGTCCTTCCAGCCAATGAAGGTGATCGCTGTTCTTCGGACCTCCGGGTGTTTATCTCTGAGGCTTTCAATGAGCAGCGGACCTGCGTCCTCAGCCGCGGCCAGTTTATAAAGTCCTCTGAGGCAGCCGATTCGGACCTGATAACCGGGATGATAAATATTCTTCTTAAACAATGGGATAGCCCGCAGGTCACCGATCCCGATGAGCGAATTAATGATCTCTGAGACCAGGGCCGGGTTATCAAATTTGACCGCCTCCATGAAGATGGGAACGGCGGCGTAATTACCCATTTTGCCCAACTCGGCTGCGGCCAGGATCTTTATCTCCGTTTCACTGTCTAAGAGATCATTGGCCACCCTTTCAAACACGGCCCGGTCAGAGACAGATTCAAATATACCTTCTTTTAGGGCCTTCTTAATCGCCGAAGCAACTCCCTTCAAGATCAGTTCTTCCGATATCTGTTCACTTTCTTTGGCTAATCCGGCATCTTCCTTGTGCTTCTGTCGCCTGGAGGCGGCCGTATCTTTTTGTTCCTTTATTTCCTCAATCCGTTTCCGGAATCTTTGGATTTCCTTTTCATACTCTCTAACATCGGCAATTAACTGAGTTACGTTTTCCGTGGCCAGGGGGGCTTCCGCGGCTCCATGTTCGGCGCCTTCCTTGCCGATTTCATAATACAATACCTTTATTTTATTTTCATAGTCCTTAATCTTCTGCTCAAGTATCTTGATTTCGCCGGGTCGGATCATCCCCAGTCCGCCGGTGAACATCCCCTTGGCCTTACCCGGTAGATCCGGCGTTTTTTTGATCACCGTAAACATTTTACCCAAGGCGGTGGCGGTGGAATCATAGGCATACACGGTCGCGCTTCCTCCGGCGTTCAATACTTTGGCCACGCCACCCCAAAACCCAGTTCTTTCTGCGTATTCGTTTTCCATACAATTATCCTCCATGTGTCGCGTGCTTTCAGGTTACGAGTTACGAGGTAGGGTTGCGAGTTACGGGTTAGGTGTCGTGCGTCGATGTCAATAGCTCAAGGGCTCGAACTTCCCCAAATCAATGGCTTTGACTCGTACCTCCTAGCCGCAACACTTGGGTTACTCCCAGAACCTTCTTATTTAGTTGCCGGTCAATAAGCCAACGGCTTTATTAATTCCTGATAAAGATCATGGTAAAATTTCTGGTTATTCTCAAAAGCCGACTGTAGCCGGTGATGGACTGATTCCACCTTTTCTTCTACTTGCTGAACAATTTCATGCAATCCCGTATTGACTTCCGCCCTCATCTCCAACCGGTTAGTTTCATCGGCCAGCCGTTCAATCTCCTGGACGAGATTGTCGATGCGGCCCATATCTTGCTTAACGGAATTAAGATGGGCCAGCCGCTTCTTAGACTTCTCTTCAGTCTCTCGGGCCTGGGCCAATTGTGCATCTATTTCTTGAAGATCCGCTTTCAGGCCAACCATCTCCACCTTACCGGCTTCCAATTGATTAAGTCTGGTCTGTTTTTGATCTTCGAGTGCATCAAGCTCGGTCTGAATCATCTCCGAAGAGACCTCAATCCCCAATCCGGCCTTCAACTCAGCCACCATTTGTTGCCGTTGAGCCACCTCGGCCTGGTGCTGTTTTTGGACCGTCAGGCGCTGGTCCATCCGTTTGTTTAACTCGGCCAATTCTTGTTCGATTTGTTCTACCTGAGCCGCCACGTCGTGGGAATAATCCGCAACGGAAGTATCCAGGTTAGGTTGAATCTCCCGAAAAGTAGCCTCATTCATGCCTTCCGGCTTCTGGCCCAGGATCATATCACGGACATTCCTAAGCATGGGAATCTCTTCCGAGAGCCGTTGAAATCTGGCCTGGAGCGACTTTACTTCTGCTTCCAGTTGGGATTTTTGGGTGACATTATTCTGCAGACTGATCTGTAAGGATTCAAACTCCGCCTTTGCTTTCCGGACCTCCTGCCGCCGTTTGATCACTTCCGATCTTACTTGCGGCAAGTGCTCCAATTTGGCTTCCAGATCTTTTTCCAGGTCCTTTAGCCTCAGATATTCTATTTCGGCCCTTTGTCTTTCTTCCTCCAACTGCGCCAGCGTCTGCCTAGGTTCTTTCAACCGCGGCTCCAGGCCGGCGATGGACTGAAGGGTTTCGGTGAGCCGAGTCCGAACAATGGTCAGCTTGTCCTTGAGGTGCTCCGCCGCACGGCTACTTTTGCTGATCTCATGATCAAGAACGTCTCGGATCTTTCTGGCCTGAAGTTGAGATGCCACTCTATTGGCAATATCCTGTAATCTTTTTCCCATCAGAACCGATGCGTTGTCCTGATTTAACATGATGCATCTCCGTCTTTCATGCCATTCCGTTAATAAAGGGGCGAGACCAAGCAAAAATTAAAGCACGGTAGTCCTCCCTGTCCGCTTGCCCAGGGTTAACTAAAAGCTTTACTAAACGAAATGAGAGCGGCGCTCTTATCCGCCGTTTTGTGGATATCCTGTCCCAGCCTGACGTTTTCCTGAAACAAATCCACAAATTTCGTCAATCCGTCTTTGATTGAGGCGGCCAAGGCCGCATCCCTTTCTTTAACCGCCTCCAAGGCCGTCCGGGCGGCCAGATACGGTCCCACTTCTTTTCCCAGAGAATCGATAGTTGCGGAGCGTTCATCGTTCTGCCGAGTCAGGGCCTCAAGCTGTTGCCTTTTCGCCGCAAGCTCTTTGCGCCGCGCCTTCAACTCCACCTCCACGGACCCGACGTCCCGGTTCAATTCATCCAGCTCATCCGTTGCGGTAGTTCTTTTCTGCAGAAGTAATTTCGTCTCTTTCAGATCTTGGATCCGCCGGCTAAGATGGTCAATCTCGTCCTTTAGGTGGAAGACGGCCGCCTCTTGTTCATTTATCATGTCCTTAATTGAATCCCGCTCGCCGATATAACCCAGCAGCTTGCCCAGCATTTGATCCAATGTGTGTTCGGTTTTCTCCACCTTGGATGACGCGTCCGCTAAATTGCTGCTTATTGCCGAGGTCAACTGCGCAGATTCTAACTCCAGGTCTTTCATTCGGGGCAGAACTTCCTGTCGCGACTGATCAAGAGCAGCCAGGTCCGTGACAGATTGGAGCTGATCTTGGCCGGCCTGGGCAATCTTCCGGTCCAGGTCTTGTTTCCGCTTCTCAAGCTGGATCAGTTCAGACCGGCTGCGTTCAAACTCCTGGAGTAGGAGTAAAGCTCCTTCATCAATGTCGGTCCGTTTTTTCTTAAACCGGTAAATCTCAGCGGAGGACTCCCTGATTTTATTTGTGGTCAAGGCGTATTCCCGGGACAGGGATTGCAAGTAGGCGGTCTTGGCGGTCAGCGCCTCTTTGGTGGAATCCAGTTCAGCCGACAATTCGGCCAATTGCCCAGACAGGTAGTTGCTCTGCCGGGTCAGCTCGGATACGTCCCGACTTCCGCCGGCGTCGAAGAGCTGCGTCATATTATTTACTCGCCATGTATTGTTCCCATCTCTTCTGGATGGTGGTCAGTTTTTCCTCAGCCGTCATTTTTTCCTTGAAGGCCGTTTCAGCCATAGAGATGGCCTTTTCCAGTTCGCTTCTGAGCAGGGCCGCCTGAGCGGTAAGCTCTTCCGTATTCTTTTTGGCCTTCTCTTCGGCCGCGTCGCTCTTTCTTTCTGCTTCCTCCAACCCGGCCAGAACCGTGTTTAGTTTCTGTTCAAACACGGTCTTCTCTTTGAGGGCTGCCTCTGCCTTTTTAACGGCCTCGGTCTTCTCCCCGGCCGCGCTGTCGGCCGCGGCTACCGCCTTATGCAGTTCGTTATTGAGGGTGCTTATGTCCTTCTTTAAGGCTTCCACATCCCGGGTCGCCCTGGTTTGGTGCTCAGCCAGGTCATGTTCCAGCTTGGCCTCGGCGTTCTTCAAACTCTGGACGTTTCTTTCCATCTCGGTCTTTTTGGCCAGGGCCGCGTCCAGGTCTTTTTGGACCTGGTCTTTTACTTGCGAGATCGTTTCGACTTGCTGTTCGGCTCGGGACTTGTCGCTGAGGGCGATACCCAATTTTCTTTCGACTTCTGCTTTCTCCCGGATAGCCGTGTCCAACTGTTCTTGGACCCTGGCCTTGTCGTTCAAAGCCGTATTAATTTCTTTGGTGACGGATTCGATCTGTTTGGCCGATTGCTTCTGCAGCGCGGCGTAGTCTGCTTCGACTTTGGCCTTGGCGGTGAGGAGTTCCTGGGCCCGGCCTTCCGCCTCGGCCCGCTTGGTCAGAGCGTCTTGCCCGGCTTTCTCGGCCTGGGCCTTCTCGGCCTGGGCGGCTTTGGCCTGATTTTCAGCCTGCGTTTTGGCCTCAATGGCAGCCAGCATCTTTTTTTCAGCTTCGGCTTTCTCGGCTTGATCGGTTTTGGCTTGACTTTCAGCCTGCGCTTTGGCCTCAATAGCGGCCAGCATCTTTTTTTCGGCTTCGGCCTTATCCTGGATAGCGATTCCCGCCTTATTCATGGCCTCATTCATGGCGACCAGAGCATCTCCGGCTTTTTGTTCGGCCCCGGCCTGAGCCACGGAAGCGGTCTTAATCTCGTCTTTAAGACCATTGAAGTCTCGCTGAAGTTGCGCTTTGTCCGTCTCCAATTCACGGATTCGTCCGTTTAACAGCTCCAGGATATTATCCAATTGGCCCTGCGAATGCTTTAACAGTTCCTCTGCGGCTGCCTTGCCCGTATGAAATTCGGATTCTACCCGGAGCACGGCTTCACGCATTTTTTTCAATATAGCGGCCTTTTCCTCCACCATTAAACTATCTAACGTCCTAACTTCATTAATCCCCTCAGGTCCGGTCACCATGGGCAGGATATATCCGTTGACGATGACGTCGAAGTTCTCTGTGTTGGCTTTGTCTATGGCTTCCTTCGGGGTGGCCACTGTGGTGACGTCATAGTGCTCGGACAGTAGCTTCTTAAATGCCTCCGTCTGAGTGGAGTCACCATCGATGATCATTACTTTTTGTCTACCTACAGGCATAGCCACCTCTCGATGCTCGTTTCTGGTTGCTTGGTGCTCGTGTTTGTTGCTGGCTGCTGGTTGCTGGTTGCTCGGTGCTGGTCTGAACCGTGATTGCGCTGATTAGCTGATTAAATGAAAGACTATGATTAAAACAGAATACCCTCGGGTTGGGCCGAAGGATAGGCCGCGGGGTTTCATGTTTGGCCTTGAACCTGCAAACATCATAGTAAATCAGTCAATCAGCGTAATCACAGTTCAGACAATGAGGCGGATTCCAGTCTAAGCCGCACTCTTTGTTCAACAGCATCGAACCCGGACAAGGGGTTCGTGACCAGGTGCGGGCAGATCTCACGGAGAGATCAAGCTTCCTCTGCAGCCAGGTTGGCCGGGTCAAGTTTTGCTTTTCTTTCATTTTCGCGATCTTCCAACCCGGCTTCAACTTTGTCGAGCTTGAAGAACAATTCCATCAATTGATCATCCCTGAATATATCGAGTTCGGGATGGTTCTTTCGGATGGCTACGATCCGGCGCCCGATGTCCCTGATCAGGTGAATCCTTTCCTTCTCCAGGTCGTGGATGTCATAGGTCAGGATGATGCCCCTGGTCGACTCTTTGATGGCGCAGCATATCTTGGTCAATTTGCCAACCACGATATCACCCAAATGTTGCATGTTGTACCTGAAACCCTCGCTCATTTGTCCCTCCCGTGTTACCGTGTCGGGTAGACCCGGTCTCGTTACTAGTTGCTGGTTCCTCGGCGCCGGTCGCCGGTCATCTGTCAATGCCATGGAGTTAAGGACAGCGTAATCGCCTGTGATTTTCTTCTTAAGTCAATGACCTTGAGTTATTTGTAACCCGCAACCCAATGTCGTTGACTTAAGGTTGGACGGTCATGCTAACTTCTTAAAAATGGCCCATTCCGAATAAGCCCCAACGGGGCGCTCTAGGTTAGCCCAGGGCAACGCCCTGGGTAGGGGTGGCGACTATATAAAAACCATGTAATAGTCACATAAAACCGCCGGCAATCCCGTACTTCAGCCGTAGCCGGACATTCCATTCAGA
>JADFXY010000225.1:0-7545 GCA_015233355.1 Deltaproteobacteria bacterium
GGTTTTGGAGTCATCAATGATTTGGGTTAAGGAGAAATGAGCATGGCCACACCAATCGGGGAGGAGATGTACCGGTGGGCGGGCGACCTGTTTCCCATCTGCCGGAGCATCACCGGCCACGGAGTCAGACAGACCCTCAGGTATTTCCAGAAGATCCTGCCGGAATTGACCATCTGCGAGGTCCCCTCCGGAACACCGGCCTTCGACTGGACGGTGCCCGATGAATGGAATATCCGCGACGCCTATGTCATGGATGACCAAGGGGTCAAGGTCATCGATTTTAACCAAAACAACGTCCATGTGGTTGGTTATTCCACCCCCGTTGATTCGGTTATGACGTTGGAAGAGCTTGAGCCTTACCTGCATTCTCTACCGCATCTTCCCGAAGCTATCCCATATTTAACCTCATATTACCGGCCCAGATGGGGTTTCTGCTTAAGCCACCGGGCCCGGCAGGAGCTTAAACCGGGGCGGTACCGGGTCGTCATCGACAGTACGCTGGCCCCAGGTTCGCTGACCTATGGTGAATTGATCCTACCCGGACGGGAAGAGCGGGAAATCCTTCTATCCACATATACCTGCCATCCTTCCCTGGCCAATGACAATCTCTCGGGTCCGCTCGTCACCACCGCCCTGGCCCAAGAACTGGCCGCCAGATCCGACCGCCGGTATACTTACCGGATCGTGTATATCCCGGAGACCATCGGTTCGCTGGTCTACCTGTCCCGTCATTTGGATCGGATGAAACGAACGACCCTGGCCGGCTTTGTTTTGACCTGTGTCGGGGATGACCGGAGTTATTCCTTTCTGCCGTCCCGGATGGGCAACACCCTGGCTGATCGGGTGGCCGGCCATGTGCTCAAGCACCGGGCGCCGGGTTACGCGACCTATTCGTTTCTGGACCGGGGCAGCGATGAACGGCAGTATTGCAGTGTCGGCATCGACCTACCCGTAGTCAGTCTCATGCGAACGATGTACGGTGTCTTTCCCGAGTACCATACCTCGCTGGACAATCTATCTTTGATTTCGCCGTCCGGGTTGGGCGGGGCCTATCAGGCGATTTTGAGTTGTCTGGATCTGCTGGAGGAGAATTACACCTATCGCATGACCTGTCCGGGCGAGCCGCAACTGGGTAAACGGGGACTGTATCCCACGCTCAGCACCCGTGAGAATTCGGCCATCGTACGAAACCTATCCAATGTCATGGCTTACGCCGATGGCGACCATGATCTGATCGCCCTGGCCGAACGGACGGAGGTTTTCGCCGAAGAGTTACTTCCGGTGGTCAAGAGCCTGTTCTCGGCCGGATTGTTGGAAAAAGTGGATTGAAGACCGGTATGAGGGCCTAAGATCGGATCAGACTGCCGAAGACAAAGAATGCACTTGTCTTGACGCGGCCTAACAAGCATAGTATCTTATTTGAGTTACGACCGTCTGTCGTTCCTTCCAGAAAAATGTCGTCAACGCCGATGAGGTAATCCGGATATGAAAATACTGTTCATCGCCCCGCCTAATTTTCGTTTCAGGGAAGTCACTTACCAGAATCTCAGCCTGGGTCCGGCCTATCTGGCTGCGGTTTTACGGAAGAATCATGACGTCATTGTTTACGACGCCGAGGCCCCGTCCAAGGAAGAAGTGGATGGCTTCAAACACGACTATACCTCTTATGAGTATCTGATTACCTCACATGATAAGTACCTGGCCGCTCTAAATGATGAGTCCCATCCCGTGTGGCGGGAGATCGCCGGTGTGATCAACGATTTTGCCCCGGATATCATCGGCCTGTCTACTATGACGCCCAGTTATCCGGCCGCCCTGGTCATCGCCCGGTTGGCCAAACGGATCAGCCCGGCCAAGGTGATCATCGGTGGGGTCCATGCCACCACCCTCCCCGAAGAGACGGCATGGCAAGATAATATCGACATCGTGGTGCGAGGTGAGGCGGAAGAAACAATGGTCGAATTGGTCGCCTGTCTGGAACAAGGAGGTGACCTAAGCTCGGTTAAAGGACTCACTTACAAAAAAGACGGCCGGCTCGTCAACACCCCGTCGCGTAATTTCATCAGTGACTTGAATAAACTCCCATTCCCGATAAAAGACGTTTTGTTCCCGGAAAGATTCTCCAGCTCCCACTTCATCAATATCATCGCCGGCCGGGGTTGCCCCCATAATTGTTACTTCTGCGCCAACCATTCTCTCTGGGGCGCCCACCGCATCCGTTCGCTGGACAATATCTGGGAAGAGCTGAATTATCTGTATAACAAGTATGACCGAACAATTATGTTCTGGGATGACAACCTGACCGTCTCCAAAAAGCTTCTTTTCGCCTTGTGCGATAGGATGAAAAAGGAGACTCCGGATATTCTTTGGCGGGGGGAATCCCGGGTGGACACCCTGACGCCCGAGACGCTTATCACCATGAAAGAGGCCGGGTGTTGGGACGTTAAACTGGGTATCGAGTCCGGGTCCGACAAGATTCTGGCTTATATGAACAAGAAACTGACCGTCAAGAAGGTGATGGACTGCGCCGAGATGATCTTAAAGACCGGTATCCAGTTTTCAGTCAACTTCATGTATGGCCTGCCAGAGGAAACCTGGGATGACCTGATGGCCACCCTTGATCTTATCAAGAGGATACCGGCCAACAGCATCGCCGTGTCTAAGTTCATCCCATTGCCGGGCACCAAGCTGTATGATGATGTCATGGAACTGGGCCTGATTAAAGACCGGCCGCCTAAGTATGAACATCTCGATTTGTATTCCACCCATTACTACTATCCCAGGCACGTGGCCAAAGATAAATTCCAGGAATTCATTTACGAGATAAACCGGGTGGTGGACGAAAAGAATAAACGGACCAGGATCGGACCACCGAAACGGAAGCAGATCAATTGATGGAGTTACGTTAGCACAACGGCTGGACAAGACTCTTCCTCCGTCGATTACGGGGTTCAATTTTTCAACGCCGGCTTGTGTGACATCTCGAATCGACCGGCCAGGGCGGCCTGTGGCAACCGACTTGTTTAAGAAGGTCAACTCATGGACATAAAACAAAAATTACCAGGGTTTTCGCTCTTCACCGACCTCATCTGCTCGAAGAATCCTTTACAAAAAAAAGCATTGCTGTCGTTCCTGGAAACGCGGGATGAGTTGTTTATCGTCCGGGCCGAGGAGTTTGCCCGGAAGTTGCTGCCACTTTTGCGGGACCAGGATATCACGGTGGAATACGTGGTCGATTCATACCTGACCATGTGCCGGGAGATCCTCCAGGAGCAGACCAGGTTCCTCAGGACGGGCAAATATTCGCGGCAGACTGCGGCCGAGGCCTACGCCGACATCTATTCTTCCGAAAAAGAGATGACCGCCTATCTTTACGGCATCGCCCTGTCTCAGTTTCTTTGGCCGAATCATTACGCCATGTACGATTTTTTCTGCACCCAGAGCCGAAACCTGACTGATATTCGGACAATCCTGGAGATCGGACCCGGCCACGGCCTGTTCCTGGCCCAGTCTATCGCCAATTTTCCCAAAGCCGTATTCACCGCCGTGGATATCAGCCCGGCTTCGGCCAGAATGGCGGAGACCATCATCAAGTACTTCACCGGATACACCGGCTGCCGGTTTCTGGTCCAGGATGTGAATGAGTTGGGCGACGGCAGTTTCGATTATGTGGTCATGGGCGAGGTGCTGGAGCATTTAGACGATCCCATGACCATTTTGCAGAAGATCCACGGACTGCTCACCACGGGCGGCCGGTTCTTTCTCACCACCTGCGCCAATTGTCCGGTCAAGGACCACGTCTATCTGTACGACAGTGTGGCTCAGATCAGACAACAAATCATGGCCGCGGGCTTTGCCGTTGTCTCGGATTTACCGCTGGCCGTGGGGGATTTTCCCGAAAGCGAATGGCAGGACCGGAAACTGGTGGTCAATTATGCTGCCATGTGTGAGAAGATTTGACGTCCGGGCACCCGTGTGCCTAGGCAAGTAACCATGGCGGTTAATATGGGAAAAGAAACCTACGCTCACATTCAGGAGCAGTTGAACCGGGCCGATCTCTCCGCCATGCCGGGCTTGAGCCTCAGCGTCCTGCGAAACATCATGATCGAGCCTATCGAGCCGTACCTCCGGTATCACGCCTACCTGATGGGCTATAATGCCAGGGTCTCCTTCGGGGAATACGATAATATTTTCCAGGAGGCGGCCGGCGGCGACGACCGGTTGTTAAACCGGCAAACTGATTGTGTCCTGGTGTTTGCCTATCTCGACACCTTATCACCGGACCTGGCCAGGGGATTCTCCGCCTTGAATCCGGACCAGGTCGCGGCCGAGGTGAACCGAGTTCAAGACTTTGCCGAGGCGGTGATCAGAGGCATCAGGGCTCAAACTAAAGGGCTGATCCTATGGAATGGCCTGGAGACACCCGGCCACCCCAATTTGGGCATCTGGGACAGCCAGATCGACACCGGGCAGACCGCGGTTATTCACCGGTTGAATGACTTTATTCGGGACCGGTTGCGCCTAGAGGCCAACGCCTGCTTCGTGGACATGAATCTGGCCCTGATCAGAATCGGAGCCGGAAACTTTTATGACCGGCGGTACTGGCACATCGGCCGGGCGCCCTATACCCGTGAGGCCTTAGCCGAGATCGCCGATGAGGACTTCAAATTTATTCGGCCTCTCAAAGGCAAGAACAAAAAATGCCTGGTTCTTGATTGCGATAACACCCTGTGGGGCGGCATCATCGGCGAAGACGGGCTGTCGGGCATTGTCTTGGGCAAGACTTATCCCGGCTCGGCCTATTCCGAGTTTCAAAGGGAGATCGTCAACCTGTACCATCGCGGCATTATCATCGCCCTGTGCAGCAAGAACAATGAGCCCGACGTCTGGGAGGTATTCCGAAAGCATCCGGACATGATCCTCAAGGAGGAACACATCTCCGCCGCCCGGATCAACTGGAATGACAAAGCCGCCAACCTGCGCGGACTGGCCTCGGACTTGAATATCGGGCTGGACAGCATGGTTTTCTTGGACGACAGCGAATTCGAGATTAACCTGGTCAAGAAAGAGTTGCCCGAAGTGGCGGCTATCCTTATGCCTAAAGGTAAGGCCGTGGAGTATCGGCAGATGTTGGCTGCTTGCGGTTTGTTTGACACCTTGACCATCTCTGAAGAAGATAAACATCGCGGCGCCATGTACAAGGCTGAGGCATCGCGGAAATCATTGCTGACTCAAGCCACGGACATGGAGGGTTACTACCGCTCATTGGAAATGGTGGTGGTGATTCGGCTCGCCGATGAGTTTTCCATCCCGCGTATCGCCCAGCAAACCCAAAAAACCAACCAGTTCAACCTGACCACCCGGCGGTATACCGAAGCGGACATCCAGGGTTTTGTAAACCATCCGGACTATGACGTCATCTATCTGGACCTTAAAGACAGATTCGGCGGCTCGGGCATCGTCGGGACCTGCATCTTGAAGTATGAACAAGATAGAGCTATCATCGATACCTTCTTGTTATCCTGCCGGGTGTTGGGCCGGGGCGTAGAAGAAGCCTTTCTGAGCCGGGCGTTGAAACGGGCCAAAGGACGGGGTTGCCGGACCACGGTCGGGGAATATCTGCCCACGGCCAAGAACGGGCAGGTGGCTGAATTTTATCCCAAACATGGCTTCACCGAGGTTAATCCCGGCAAAAGCGCCGGGCATCGGGTGTTTCATTTTGATTTGCAGATGGAGCCGGGTTCGGAACCGGCCTATTTTAAAGAAATTATTTCTGATCTTTAAGGAAAGGTAAAATGAAAGACCGGGTGTTGAAAATCGTCAGTCAAGTCTTGAATGTCCCCGTAGAACTCTTGAACGAAGAATCCTCGCCCGACACCGTTGCATCCTGGGACTCGCTCAAGCACATGAACCTGATTTTGGCTCTGGAAGAAGAATTCGGCATCCAGTTCCGGGATGAACAAATAGTCGAGATTTTAAAGGTGGGATTGATTATCGAGGCGGTGAAGGAATTTACGGCCGCCTAACCGTCGCCCCGGACAATAGCGCCGGGCAAACCGATCGATCTAAAATATCATGCCGCGATACCATTATTCCAGTCAGGATGTGTCGGCCGCGCTCAGAGACGTGGGCCTCGGCAGAGGTGACGTCGTCTTCTGTCATGTGGGTCTGCTGAAATTGGGCTTTCCCAAGGAAATGCACCAGGGAAGATCTGCCTTTGAGGTGATCCACGACTCCCTGTGGGAAATTCTGGGCCCGGACGGGACCCTTTTGACCCCGGCCTACAGCTACAGCTTTTGTAAAGGCGAGGTTTTTGATCCGGACCAGACGCCGTCGGACGTGGGACCGTTTGGGGAGGCCTTTCGGAAACTGCCGGGGGTCAAACGTTCTCTGGACCCCATTTTTTCGGTGGCTGGAAAAGGACCTCGGGTGGATGAACTCTTTGCCGATTTGCCCCGTAACTGTTTCGGCTCCGACAGCATCTACGACCGGTTGGGCCGGATTGGGGCCAAACTGGTGAATATCGGCGTTACTACCCATACCCGAACGCCGCTCCATTATATCGAACAAGTCATCGGCGTCCCTTATCGCTATCCCAAGATATTCTCCGGCCTGATTATGCGCAACAGCCGGCCGGTCAAAGAGGATTGGATTTTTTCAGTCCGAATTATGGGCAACTTCAGCCTGCCTACGGCGGATAAGATTGAGCAGGAGGAACTGGAGTTGAACCTGGCCAGGGCAGCCGGGCTGGGTTTGGGCCGAATCGTAAGCATTGGCTTTAATGATTTTTATGACTTGTGCCGTAAGAAAATAGCCCGGGACCCCTGGTTCTTCGCCAGGGAGCAGGTGGACCCGATTGACCGGGAGAGAAACCGGGTGGGGAAGCAGGAATTTAATCTGCACCTGCTGGAGAACCCTGAACCGGAACAGCTCGCCGCCTGTCTGAAATGTTTGCCCCGGGATGTGGTCTCCGAAGGTTTTGATACCGCCCTCCGGGTAATCTCCCAGGTAATTCCTCTGACCATCCACGAATACCCCACCGGGACGGAATGCTTCGGCCGGATTATCCCGGAAAAATGGACCTGCCATGAGGCTTCTCTGGTCGCGTCGGATGGCCGCCCGATTTTTTCCTATGCCGACAATCCCAGACACGTGGCCTCCTACTCCCAGTCCTTTGAAGGAGAAATATCGCGTGACGAGTTATTCCGGCATCTCTACACAGATCCCGCCCATCCCGGTGAGATTCCGTTTGCATTCATGTATTATGACCGGGACTGGGCTCTTTGCTGCAGTCAGAAAACTAAGGACGTCTTGACCGCTGACCGGTACCAGGTGAAGATCAGGTGTGATTTCAGTTACGGCACCCTTAAGGTCGGCGAATATACCCTTCCCGGTCGAATAGAAGACGTTATCTTGATCTGCTCCCGGTTGGGGCCGGATTTTTCCGGCCGGGATGACGTCCAGAGCGTCGTGGCCGGGTTGGACATGCTGCGAGTCCTCAAGGCCCGGCCTGATCGGCGGTACACCTACCGCTGGCTGGTTCTG
>JADFXY010000226.1:0-966 GCA_015233355.1 Deltaproteobacteria bacterium
GGGTGAATAGAGGCGCTCATTAGTTTCGGTTTGCCCAATATTAACGAGATGATG
The DNA here is from genome assembly GCA_015233355.1 of Deltaproteobacteria bacterium. GTDB lineage: Bacteria > Desulfobacterota > JADFXK01 > JADFXK01 > JADFXK01 > JADFXK01. The sequence continues at coordinate 55 of JADFXY010000226.1, forward strand.
AGTTTGATAGATTTAGGGCTAGGCTCCCTGCCGGCAGGTAATCCTTTTATTAATCTACTTAGCGGCACCGGCGTGGATAGGTTTCCCAACTGGTCCAGCACTACCTATATCTTTGGTACGAGCCAGGCGTGGTTAATTGACTTCTGGTATCCTAACCCGGCTGATAAAAACACGACCCGACTCTTCTGGCCGGTCCGGGGAGGAGGATCCGGATCATCGCGTCATTCGATCGCCTTGCCCAAAACCGGGCAAACCCAAATGTATCAAGCCAAAGATGACGGCGAGTTGCAAAAAGGTATAAGCTGGCCCAACCCCAGATTCAATGATAACAACAATGGCACGGTTACCGACAACCTGACCGGCTTGATCTGGCTGAAAAATGCCAGTTGCTTCAACACTAGAAGTTGGACCGACTCCCTGGCGGCAGCCAACAGTCTTGCCAGCAAACATTGCGGCTTGACCGATGGCTCCGAGGCCGGTGATTGGCGCTTGCCCAATTTCAACGAAATGAGGAGTCTGATAGATTACGGTAATGCCGGGGTCTTGCCTAATGGCCATCCTTTTACCGGCATACCCTCATCTTACAATTATTTCTGGTCCAGTACGACCAACGCCACCTTCGCCAGCGCCCATTACGTGTTTTATTTCTGCCTGGGTAATGGCGTCGTGTATTCGAACCCCTATGACAGCAATAATTACGCCTGGCCGGTGCGGGGGGGCCAAATCGGCGATTCAGGCGCGGTGATTGTTTCTTTTACCCCGACCACCGGCGGCCCTGGGACAAAAGCAACCATTACCGGAACCAACTTAAGTGGAGCTACGGCGGTGCGCTTTGGGGGCAAGGCGGCCAAATCATTCACGGTCGATAGCTCGACCCAGATTACGGCCAAAGTGGATGACGGGGCCATCGGC
>JADFXY010000226.1:1051-7543 GCA_015233355.1 Deltaproteobacteria bacterium
TTCCACCGCCAACTGTCGTACCCGATGCCGGGGCCTGTACCGCGGCCAATGGGAAACAGGTCTATCTCCAGAAATATAGCGACGGTAGCGCCATCTGTCTGATGTCCGCCGACGGCAAGATCATCCAGGCGTTCTATGCCGGTAGCCTGGAGAAAGGCGTGTTCAATGGCGGGGATATCGTTACCGGAGGTGAGGCCCAGTTGCTGAATATCGTGTTTACGGCCAAGGACCAGGGCCAATATGTGTTGACCGATCTCGGTTCCGGTCAGGCCGTTGAGAACTCCAAGGTTAGCTTGAGCTCGAAAGCTGTGGTCAACCCGGATACCGATGGTCTCTGGCGGGCCACCGATGGAACGTCTCAGGAGTTTTATTTCCAAAGATACACTGGTGGCGGGGCCTTGTTGGTCATGAGCCCGGACGCGGTTAATTGTCAGGCTTACTATGACCCGGCGACCACGGCCAATTCCTTCTCCGGCCAGGATATCTATAACCAAGGGACCAGCGCCACCTTTAGCTTTGTCGGCACGACTAATGGCCTTGTCTCTCGGACGACCAGTGACGGGCAGAAGACGACCTGGAACGTGACCAAGCTTAGTACGGCGAAGTAAGAGTAACAAACAGGTAGATCGCAAATGAATCATCAGCCCTACCGGCCCAATCTGGTGGGGCTTTTGCTTATTGACGGCACCGGAGACGATCTCCTTAGATATTCTGATCTTTGTATAAGGCATTGGCTCGATCCTGATCGTCTCCCAATCAAACCTTGTGCCTCGGAAACGAGTGCGGCCGGTCAACTGCAGAGAAATTTGGTCCAGATCGGAATCTCCCTAGCCAGAAAGATATTGGTCATGGTCGGCACAAAGAGGCTTAGGGATTGCAGGTGATCAACGATATTACCCGGAAAAGATGTACACACCTCCGAAGAAGTCTTGGTCGGGTAACTTGTCTCATCCGCACTAAGAGTGCATTGTAACCTGGGGAAATATAGATGAAGAAGACTATTGCCGTATTAGTTTGCTGTCTGGTGGCTTTTGCGGCCTGGTACTGCCTCTCCTTCAACCGGATTAAGGTCAGGAACGCCAAAACGGCGGGTCACAATATCATCTGCTTTGGTGATAGTCTCACCTTCGAGACTGGGGCTACAGAAGGTATGGATTATCCTTCTCAGCTGTCCAAGACGATTGGCAGAGAGGTCATTAACGCCGGCGTCCCAGGTGACACTACCTCTCTTGCCCTAGCCAGGTTGGAACGAGATATCCTGTCAGTATCACCAAAGATCGTAATGATCACCTTAGGCGGGAATGATCTCAAGAATGGCGTCCCTAAGGATGTGGCTTTCCGGAATCTAAAGATTATTGTAGAATCAATCCAGGCCAATGGTGCCCTGGTCGTGATCGGCGGGGTGGACATTCCTCTCTGGGGTAGAGGTTATGGTGATGGTTATCGGGAGCTTTGCCGGGAGTCCGGTGCTGTCCTTACCCCCAATATCTTCGACGGGATCATGGGCAAACCGAAACTAATGAGCGACTCTATTCACCCGAACGACGCCGGCTACACGATCATGGCTGACCGTTTCTATCGGGCCGTGAAACCATTCCTCTGATGGTCAGCAAGGTAGTCTACTGATCGGTCGAAGTGGACCGGGTGAAGGCGGAGGAGCGCATTATCGGATGGACTTAGCTATCCTCATGGGCTATCGTTAGAGAATCTCTGCATCTCATGAGATGTTGAATTGGCCTCTGGGCGCCTCTTTACCCCAATAGATGTCTCGAAGAAAGGATTCCCCGTGAAGAACCAGTTTGTAGGCGATAAATTTGATTTCTATAAATATGGGCTGCTCCGATTCTTCATGGCCGAATGTAGTTTCCGAGTCGACGTCCACTGGATGTTGACGCCAGACGTACCAAGTAACCACGGTAGGAAACTCCACTATCTGAATGATCCGGACAAGTATCGAATCAGTGATCCTGACCTCTACGATCTCCTGCTTGAACTTGATCCGACCAATCAACCCGGGAATCGTAACATAACCTATGTCGAGAGGAATCACTTCCTCCCTGGAGCCAGTTTCTATGGAACACCAATTTCCGTAAACAGCCACCAACGTCAGAAGGATTTTAATGAATTTCTGGACACCCGAGCGGTAGGAAACGATCTGGTCTTCTTCGACCCGGACAACGGGTTAGCCCCCAAATCGATGAAGACCTATCCCCGAAGCAAATCGATTAATTATTTAACCATAGATGAATTGGACCAGACATTCGGAAGAGGCCATTCTGTCTTGGTGTATCAGCATTTCTCCCGGGAGAATCATGCCACCTTCATGGCGAAGAAAGTAGACACGATATGCAGCGGGACAAATTGCAGAGAATCACAGCTTATCATCTTCGAGACCAAGGAGGTTGCCTTCATCCTGATCCTTCAACCAAGCCATCTGACAAGGATTCGTCCCGCTATGGGTTGCCTGAGACGTAAGTGGGGCAACATAATCTGTATCTCTACCGGAGTTACCAGTTGACTCTGTAAATTCAAGAAGCACCTCTCCGCGAGGCAGACCTGCCTCAAACACACCCAGCCAGAATATGAGCTCCGTCTTCTCCAACCCGTCCTCTCTCCTCGGATTATTTCGGGTTCTGATCAATACTCCAATCAACCTCAATGCCGTCTCGCAAAATTGACCTGTCACGCCCGAACCCAGGCTGAATTCTGTCACAACGAAATCGGAAATATCTCAATCTGTTATATAGTAGAGAAGTACGTCGTCAGGGAAGCCCGAGCTGTGCACCGCTCATGATTTACATTTCAGTCAAAGCTGACTCGTTGGATTAGCTTAGGTTATTTTCTGAGACGGATAACCGGAGAGGATGTCTCTCTCCAAATCCGGTCTCATTTACCACCTGGTCCCCGGGTAACCTAGGAGAGGTATCTATGGGTAAGGAGCCTCCGACTCTGTTCCATGATGATGAATTGGTGACCTTGAGTCACTTCGACAAGCGAGAGAACCGATATGTCAGCACGATATTTCCCAAGATCGGAGGCCGCCTTAGGTTGGCCCACGAGGATAACCAGGCACTCTCCATAACCACAGAGATCGTTCAATATGACCAATCCCTGGCGGTTATCAGCGCTACAGTTACCACGTCGAAGGGTAAGTTCAACGGATTTGGTATGGCTTCAGCTGAGCGAGATCGTTTCCTGGCCGTGGCCATCCTGGAACTGGCTGAGTCCAGGGCGATTGCTCGTGCGCTGCGGTTTGCCGGCTATGGAGTGGAATATTGCGGCGCAGAGGAGGTCTCCCACCTGGAAGGGCTGACCAATGGCCAAGGCAGGACTCCACCGTCCAAGTCGCCCCCTGGAGGTGGTGCCCAACCATCTCCTGGCGAGGGTAACGTAAATGGAGACCGACATAATCAGGCTGCCGGAACTGACTCGCCTCATCCCGCCCAACCAGGAGAACAACCAACTCCCGCTGGCAAAGGCAACAATCATTCGGACTCCCGAGTGGATAAGACAAATAATCACAGCGACAAGCCGGAAACGAGGCTCACAAACAGGCAGCTAAAATACATCATCACCCTGGGCAAGAATCTGGGCCTGGATGGTAAGGCATTGGACACGGAGAGCGTCAAAGATTTTGGTGTCAAGGTGGCTCACTTGAAGATTTCAGAGGCCAGCTCTTTCATTGATCGGTTGAGCAAGATGAGTAAATGATTCGAGGGCATCCCCAGACGTTAGCTGGGAACAGATTCTCTATCCCTTTTCTCCAATCTGTCGGAGGTAACGGATGATTTCACATGACCAAAACAGTAGTCCAAGGAATCACTTCAGTGGCGAGCTCCATATCTCTTACTCACAGCTGAACACCTATCTGCTGTGCCCGATGAAGTATGCTCATTCCTATGTCTATGGGTCGGTCCCGGAGCATCAGCCTGCGGCTCTGATCTTCGGCCGGGCGATTCACCGGGCGGTTGAACAATTCTATCTCTACTTGAAAGACACAGGAGAGAGGCTCCCTTTGGTTCACCTGACAGATTTCTTCGGGTATTCATGCGAGAACGGGCTCAGGGACATGGAAATTCCAATCAGATTCAAAGAGGGAGAAAATCCTGACAGCCTGATGTCCCAGGGAGTCAATCTGCTGAGAATCTTTTATGCCGAAATTGAACCTCAGCAGATTGTCGCCGTTGAGATGCCCTTTTCGGTGCCGATCCCTGCCGTGAACGGAAACAGCGGAGAACAGCCCATTAAACTGGTCGGCTACTTTGATTTAGTTGAGGCCGACAGCGAAGGGACTATACTGATCGGTGAGTTGAAGACAGCTTCACAACGGTTCAACGCCTTGAGGCTGGAGCATGATCTGCAGTCGACAATCTACTCCTACGCCTCGTCTAGACTGAACCCGGACACGCCGGATGGTTCCTGCCTGGTCAGATTTGATGTCCTGCTAAAGACGAAAGAGCCGGCGTTTGAGAGATATTTTGTGTCCAGGTCTGAGGCGGACCATAACCGTATTCTCGAACTGATCAATACTGTCCTACATGCTATCGACGGTCGAATCTTCTACCGGTCCACCGGCTGGCAATGTACGGATTGCCAATTCAAGAAGATCTGCTTGGGTTAATTGATATATCTAAGTCCCCTACCTCGGGATGGGCAGATGAAGGATTCTCTGTCTCCTTAGGTCAATCTTATTCCTCCCTCCAGGAGGACTGTGGCCAGCGTTATGCCCAGCACCAATCATATCAGCTGGGCCTCTACTTCACTCCTGTAACCCACCTAAGGCCACCCTAAAGCCTATTTCGTTAACGCCACTATCAACGATCTTCATGCCGCGATAAGAGCATCGCAAATCCCTGGGGCCAGTGTTAAAGCTACCACCCCGAATTACCCGTGTCCAAGGAGGCTTCTTTCTTTGAGGACCGCAAGTATTGGGCCGAGATGCCTCCTCGTCCTGGTACCAGCCGCTATGAAAGAAATCAAACACCCACTCCGCAACATTTCCAGCCATGTCATAAAGATTATACCCATTAGGAGGGTAACTCCCCACCGGGGTCGTCCCGCCCTTGTTGCAGTCTAGATAATTGGCCTTACCACAGTCAATATGGTTCACGTAGGTTCCACCCGTGCTCAGCCAGGGGAAGTAGTGTCCGTCTAAACCTCCTCGGGCAGCCTTCTCCCACTCAGCCTCTGTGAGAAGTCGATAACCGGAGTTCCACTTAACTTTGTCACTTCTCAAGTTGCTTCGTTCTTTACGGTAAATATTTGTCTGATCTCCGTCAGTATAATAGGCTGACATCTTGCCCTCCATTTCCGACAGGGCATTGCACCATTTAACCGCATCATACCAGTTTACAAGAGTAACTGGATGACCATAATTCTTCTCCCTATCTACATCTTCGAACTCGTAGCCATTCGCTTTTGCCCAATCAAGAACTTCCTTCCACAGTTCATTCGTGACCAAATAACGGCTTATCTTGAAAGAGCTAACAAAGACTTTATGCAACGGATATTCATTTCCTGGGAACTCAGTTTCCTCCGGGCTGGAATTACCCATATTAAACTCACCTTCGGGGATCAGAATCATCTGACAGGGGTCAATTAAGATATTTGTTCCACTCGGACTGGGCTCCTGTATATCCTTATGTTTCATTGTCTTATTTGCCTTTAGACCTTGAACGTTCCTGGCCTCATAGCCACAAATCTCACATCTTGGTCTCGGCATCATTTCTCCTTATTATTGGCAGGGATAAAGATCAACAGCCGGTCTTTCTGATAGGTGCTAAGATAGCGACTATTTCATTGTAACATTCAGGACGGTTATTGAGCTTCTCCCGGAGCTTCCAGGAGTAGCTGAATGTGACGACCTTGAGCCGGCTCACAATGATCTCCTTACCCGTAGAGGGATTCCGGCCTTTACGCTCTCTTTTCTGCCTGACCGAGAATCTACCGAAGCCGCTGATCAGGATATCTTCACCTCTGGCCAGGGTGGATTTAAGCAGCTCAAGCAATGATTCGATAACTCGGGTAGCGTCCGTAGTCGACCAATCATGTTGACGAGTTAACTTCGTTACAAGGTCCAATTTGGTGAGAGTCATGGTCGGGAACTCCATCAACCGATCATTGAGTGAGGAAAATATGGTCAGGTAGTCTCTTTACAGCTTGCTTCTGCATTGATCTTGCTCAGTCAATGCACCATGTTCACTATAATGCATGCAAAGATTAGGTCTCTTAGCTTGAATATGATAGCAATTATATTTTGCAAACGAAATCTCCCTCAGCTTAATATGAATTAGCCCTGGGATAAGCGCCGGCATGCCTCCTATTTGCCTGTTATAGCGAACTGCCGGCGTAGATGAGTTACCTATTACTCGATGTTCAAGTTTTATGTTCATCGGACAGTTTTTCTGGGGTCACAACAGACCCTACGCTGCAGCTCTGTACTTCAAAGACGGTGTTTGTTCGAGTCTTCCCAATTCGCGGCCAATCATGTGT
>JADFXY010000227.1:0-7497 GCA_015233355.1 Deltaproteobacteria bacterium
GTGTGGTTACGGCTGACGGTCTTTGTTCGGATCAGGTTGATGGTCTTCGCGTGGAAGTTCAGAACATGCTTGAAGCCACGAATTATTCAGTCGTAGCTAACTTCCCTCTCACTGGGGAAGAGGTTAACTCCTTTATTAAGGAAGAGACGTGTGCTCTTCCGATCTTCTTCCTTAATAAAGGAGTTAACCTCTTCCCAAGTGATAGGGAAAGAGTGTATCGTTGTCCCGAACATGCAAGGCCAGCTTCTGCATTTTGACCAGCTTAATGTAGGGGATCAGCTTGATAACCTCTTCGAGTCCGGACTTTAATCCATTTTCGTCCAATCCTTCGCCTTTGCCGATAGGCCCTAATTCCTCTATCTTTTTGCTAAATTCATGCATGGTATTGGCGAAACGGATGCCTTCGCCGGCCGAGACCCATTCAATTCTTAGTCTTTCGGGATTCACTCCAATGTGCTCCAGTAATTTCTTACAGAGCTGAACCATGCTCAAAGCATCGAAATTTCCCTCTGTAATATAATGGCAGTCGCCCAGATGGCAACCGCCGACAAACACCCCGTCCTGGCCGTTTGCGAAGGCCCGGAATATATGCAACAGGTCGGCTCTGGCCGAGCACATCACCCTTATCAGTTTAATATAAGGGGGGTACTGAAAACGAGAGACTCCCGCCAGGTCCGCCCCGCCGTAGCAACACCAGTTGCATATAATGCCTATCAGCCTTGGTTTGAACTTGAGTTCCGTGCTCATGCTTATCTCACTCCCGAAGCGGTAAGAGCTGCTTTCTTCAATATGGATTTCTAGACATTAGAGTTCGCCGCGTTAATTTGGCTCAATATCTCGTCATCGGTATAGTGCTTCAGTTGAATCGCCCCGGTGGGGCATTTCGAGTTACAGAGACCATCTCCTTTACAGAGGATGGGGTTAATCCCGGCCTTTTTGCCCAGCCGTGTCTCATGAAGCTCTATGGCGCCATAGGTGCAGGCCGAGACACACGCCCCGCAGGCGAGACACCTGGATTCGGTGATCTCACACACAGAGCCGGAGGCCATGACCGTATCCTGGGAGAGCAGGGTTAAGACCCGGCCGGCCGCCCCATACGCCTGGCTGACGGTTTCCGACAAAAGCTTGGGATAGTGACCTATCCCGCACAGGTAAATGCCTTCGGCCCCAAAGTCGACAGGTCTTAATTTGACATGCGCTTCCTGGAAGAAGCCGTCCGGCCCCAAAGAGACCTTGAATAATCCGGCGATTTCCTTGCTTCCGGCCGAGGGGATGACGGCGGCGGCTAAAACGAGTAAATCAGCATTTAGTTCAAGCTTCTTGCCTAAAATAGGATCGGTCACGGTCACCCGTAAACTGGGCCGGCCGTCTCCCTCCACCGCTTCCACCTGAGGCTTATCTTGCGGCTGATAGCGGATGAACCTGACCCCTTTACTTGCCGCTTCCCGGTAATAATCTTCTTTAAACCCATACGTCCGCATATCCCGAAAGAGAATGTCGATATCTATCTGCGGGGCTATCTCTTTTAGTTTCAAGGCATTCTTCACGGACTCGCTGCAACATATCCGGCTGCAGTAATTTCTGTCTTCGTTTCGGCAGCCGACGCATTGGATCATGACCAGGCTCTCGGAGTTCATCAGCCTGGGTTCGGCCATGGTGATCAGCTCCTCCAACTCCAGGTGGGTCAAGACCCGGTCATCCTGTCCATACAGGTATTCCGTGGGTTGGTAGACTTCAGCTCCGGTGGCGATGACGGTGGCGCCATGCTTTATCTCGGTCAGCCCTCTGTCGGACTTGACCCTGGTGACGAAATTTCCGACATAGCCGGCCGCCTCGGTGATTGTCGCGCCGGAGTAGACGTGTATTGCGGAATGCTGATAAACCTGGTGGATTATATCTTGTAAATATGCTTGCACATCCAGACCTTCCAGGGTGTAATGAAGCCTACGCGCCAACCCGCCCAGGTGTGTCTCCTTTTCCACCAGGTAAACCTCATGTCCCTGTTTGGCTATGCTGAGGGCACTGGTCATGCCGGCCAGGCCGCCTCCGACCACTAGAGCCGTTTTGTTGACCGGCAGATCAAATTCCTGTAACGACTCCAAATGACAGGCTCGGGCGACCGACATCCGGATGATGCCTTGGGCCTTTTCGGTGGCCTCTTCCTTTTCTTTGGAGTGGACCCAGGAGCAATGTTCTCTAATGTTGGCCATCTCGAAGTAGTATTGATTAATGCCGGCTTCCCGAAGGGTGTCACGGAACAGCGGCTCATGCGTCCTGGGGGTGCAGGCGGCGACAACCACGCGATTCAGCCCTCTTTCCCGGATATCCTTGGCTAAGGTCGCGGCGGCTTCACTGGAGCAGATAAAGAGGTTTTCTTCCGCATGAACCACATGGGGTAAAGTCAAGGCATAATCAACTGTGGAGGGAACATTGACCACTCTTCCGATGTTGGCTCCACAATGGCAGACATAGACACCGACCTTCGGCTCCTCTCCCGCGACATCTCTTTCCGTGGGATAGATCCTCGCCTTAGACAGCTTCCCTCGGCGGTAGTCCAGGAGTTCGCCGCATTGGGACCCGGCCCCGCAGGCGGTCAAAACCGACTCGGGGATATCTATCGGACCCTGGAAGGCGCCGCTGATAAAAATTCCGGGGCGAGAGGTCTGCATAGGATTAACCGGACTGGTTTTGCAGAACCCGTGAGCATTGAGCTCGATGCCGAACTTGTCGGCCAGGGCCTGGGCATCAGCCGGAGGATTCAACCCCACGGATAATACCACCATGTCGAATTCTTCCTCTTTTACCTCTTCGTGGGGAGTGGAATATCTTAAAGAGACATTCTTGCTGACCGGGTCCTCCTTGCCTAACGATACATAGCTGCGGATAAATCGAACCCCCGGAAGTTTCTCCGTTCTCTGATAGAATCGTTCGAAATCTTTGCCATAGGAGCGAATATCGTTATGGAATATGGTACACTCGGCCTCAGCGTCATGGTCTTTGGTCAAAATGACCTGTTTTTGAGTATACGTACAGCAGACGGCTGAACAATAGCTGTTATCACCCGGAGTAACCCGTCTGGAACCGACGCAATGAATCCAGGCGATCTTGTGGGGATGCTTCTTATCGGAATCCCGCAGGATCTCACCTTCGTATGGTCCGGTGGCGCATAACAGCCGTTCATAGTCAAGACTGGTGACCACGTTCGTCATCGTTCCGTAGCCGTATTCGTTCCTCAATCTAGGGTCAAATGTATCAAGGCCCGGAGATAGAATTATCGCCCCCACTTTTACTTCTACCTTCTCCGCCTTTTGATCTAAATTTATGGCCCCGGTCTTACAGATTGATGCGCAAATACGGCATTTCTTGCCTTTAAGGTACAGGCAGCTTTCGTCTATGTAGGGGACCAGGGGAATGGCTTGTGCGAAGTAGATATGGATGGCCTTGTTCTTCGATATTTCCTGATTAAATTGATCAGGGTACTTGACCGGGCAGTATTCGACACAGACGGTGCACCCCGTGCATTTGTCCACCTCGATGTATCGGGGCTTTTTGACCAGGGTGACTGTGAAGTTTCCGGCGTTCCCTTCTACACCGCCCACCTCGGTATAGGTCAGTATCTCTATATTGGGATGTCTGTTACATTCAACAAATTTAGGAGATTCAATGCACATGGAGCAGTCGTTGGTGGGAAAGGTCTTGTCAAGCTGGGCCATCTTGCCGCCGATGGTCGGTGATTTCTCAACCAAATAAACCTTAAAACCCGCAGTGGCAAGATCAAGAGCGGCCTGAATGCCGCTAATCCCTCCACCGACAACCATCACATCTCCAAAATTGCTGTCTGCGAGAATCTGTTGAATCTGTCTGTTAACCGACTCTTTTTCCACTTTTCCATATCCTCATCAAGTTTCTTTGCCCAATAAACCATTTATAACCTGAGTTCGACGAGTTTCTTAATTAACTACAAGAAATGTATCCGCAGATTTCGCAGATGAACGCAGATTGATTAGACCCACAGGTGCCTGCGATAATTTGTTTTTTTTAATCTGCGCAAATCGGCGCAATCTGCGGATTGAATAATTGCCCATGACGCTAATCGCTTAGCATGCTCGCCGAACTCAGGTATTTATACGATAATTTTGTGAAATCCTTGAGTTGCGGGCCTGCCGCGACATTACAGGATTAACCTGCCAGATTCGAGGGTGGCCATGTCATAGGGGCAGGAAATTTGGCCTCGCCCGAATTTGTTGCTGATGTAACCGACAATCAGAGCCAGTTAAGAGGGTTGGCGGATAGAGCTACAAAGTAGCTATAAAATATTTCAATACGAGATATAGGACATCCCAGCATTTGTCAAGAAAAAAACCCAACCCAGGGGAAAGGCTCCGCCGGAAAGGGCTCAAAACGGGCATGGAATTCCAAACAACCGTTAAAGATTTTCCAAATAGGTTGAAAAGTCTGCACATTCCTTCAGATGCGTCAATTCGGGTAATTATAGACGCCATTCAGGTGGAACCGGAGCAAAAGGTTCAAGAGTCAGGGGAACCAGAAGAGAAGAAAGACCGGTGGGCAAGTAGTTGCAAAAATAAGTAAAGCTGATCCTCTTAGGGGCAGGTCGGAAGACCTTAATAAAATTATTCGTGAATTCAGAGATCAATGTCGTTGACTTAAGCGACGAACAATCGTGCCAACTTTTTTAAAATAGACCATTCCGCATAAGCCCCAACGGGGCTTAATCGAAATTAACCATTTATTAGAATAGGATCCGATGACCCTCTGCAAGTCAATGACATTGTACTACTATTAACCAGGAGTTCCACATCGGGACAGGCCGGGGCGTTTAGGATTTCAGCAGGTGTGCCGGCCTGCAAAACTTTGCCGTTGACGCAAATAATGAGCTTGTCCGCCAGAGTCAACGCTTCAGTCAGGTCATGGGTCACCAGAACGACCGGGATGGGGAAATCCCGTCTGACTTGCTGCAGAAAATTCTGCAGTTCGATGCGGAGCGGATTGTCGCAGGCGGAGAACGGCTCGTCGAGAAGAAGTGCGGCCGGACGCCGAATCAAGGCCCGGGCAAAGGCCACGCGCTGTTTCTGTCCACCCGATATCTCATGAGGAAACTTCCGCTCTAATCCTGAAAGCATAAATTGTTCGATCATTTCTTCCGCCCGTTGTTTCCGATCATCCCGCCCCAGTCCATGAGCGCCGTAGAGGATGTTGTCTTTGACGGTCATGTGTGGAAAAAGCGCCAGGTTTTGGAATACGTAGCCGAATGAACGTTTCTGCGGAGAAAGGTCGATGCCCGCCTGGTTATCGAACAAGACCCGTCCATTCAACTGAATGAGCCCTTCATCCGGAGCCATAAGCCCGGCGAGCATTTGCAGAGTCATGGACTTGCCCGCTCCCGAATACCCAAACAGGACGGCCAGTTCATTGCGGATTGACCACTCCACATCAAGCGTGAAATTCCGAAGGACTTTTTTCCCCTTAAAAGATAGGCTCACGATAAGACCCGCTTGTTCAGCTTATTGGCGATATACAGGAACAGCGCCGCGATCACGGTAAACAAGAGCACCATGGTATTTGCTTGGGCCCGGTCACCGCTGCTTGCCGCTGAATAGATGGCCAACGGCATGGTGTTCGTTTTACCGGGTATGTTTCCCGCCAGCATGAGTGTTGCGCCGAACTCACCCATGGCCCTGGCAAAAGAAAGCACGGTCCCGGCCAGAATGCCTTTCTTGGCCATAGGTAAAATTACCTTGACCGCCGTCCACCACTCCGAATGACCGAGCGTGTACGATGCGCGGATGAGGTTTTCGTCAACGGATTCTATGGCCGCGCGCGTGGTCTTGATCATGAGCGGCAGAGCGACCACGAACGAGGCCAGGACCGCGGCGTACCAGGTAAACATGATGTTCAATCCCGTCCACTCGAACAGCGGGAGTCCGATCAGACCGTTTCGTCCAAAGACGACGATGAGGTAATAACCCGTGACCGTTGGCGGAAGGACTAGAGGCAGGGTAAAGAGCACGTCGAGTAATTCCTTTCCCCGGAAAGTCCTCCGGGCCAGAAAAAAGGCCACGGTAACCCCGACAAGAACAACAAACACGGTCGCCGCCATGGCCACCCAAATGGACAGCTTCACAGAAAAGAGTACGGAATCTTCCATCATGTTTTCACACACCTCAATCCGGCTTTTATTCCAAACTAATTCCGCACCGGCTTAAACCCATACTTTTCAAAAAATTTCTTTCCATCCGGGGACAGGATGAATGACATGAACATCTTTGCCGCTTTTTCATGCTTTGAGCCTTTAACGACGGCCATGGGATAGATAATGGGCTTGTGGCTTGTTTCCGGCGCGGTCGCGGCAATCTTCACCTCTTGCTGCCTGATCATGGCATCGGTTGCATAAACGGCACCGGCGTCAACCTCACCCCGAACCACGTAATCAAGCACCTGGCGCACGTTCTCGGCAAAGATCAACTTGCCCTTCAGCTTCTCCGTAATTTTATAATGTTGAAAAACTTCCTCGGCATATCGGCCGGCCGGGACGGTCTTCGGATTTCCGACGGCGATTCTTTTTATGTCGGGCCTGGTCATATCCTCAAACGAAGCAATGGAAACCTTTGATGCGGCCGGGACGATAAGCACCAGAGTATTTGTGACGAGATTTGTTTTCGTATCCAGGAGCACGTACCCCTCTTTGCTTAGTTCGTCCATGTCTTTCATCGCCGCAGACGCAAAAACATCAACGGGAGCGCCGCCCTTGATCTGGGTCATGAGGTCGCCGGATGCGCCGAAGTTGAACAGCACTTTGATATTCTTGTTTGATGTTTCAAACTGTTTTTTGGCCTCTTCAAAGGCGTTTTTCAGACTGATCGCGGCTGAAACCGTGATTTCTTCGGATTCCGCAGCAGTTACCCAGCCGGCGAAGGAACAGAGCAGAATAAGCCCGACCAGCCCTAAAATAAATTTTTTCGCCATTACTTTCCTCCATGGTTGTGGTTAGTTGAATTTTCGTTATCTTGCCCGTCCCAGCGGCAGCGCCCCAATGCTGTTGAATTAGTGCGAAATCACGCACGCTTTATTCATAAAATGACCGATTCCAAATAAGCCCCGAAGGGGCGCTCTAGGTTAGCCCAGGGCAGCGCCCTGGGTATGTGACAATGCACATATAATATAAAATATAATAACATATAAATCCACCTGTAATGCATTATTTTGGTGGTGACTGGACGTTCATTTCATCCTCTGCGAGAGGATATCCGCAGGCCGGGATACATAACCAGGGGTGAACCGCTGAATCTCCGACGGTTTTATGTGGCCATTACATGTCATTTCATATAGCCTTCGCCCCTACCCAGGGCGTTGCCCCAATGCTGTTGAATTAAGCGCGTTGGGGTGGCGCCGATCTTGCTGTGCACCATTTGTTTCTTGGTTTCTTTGTCATTCTTGGCTGTGAAGGTCTTGGTTTTTTCGGCCTATAGTATTTAACCC
>JADFXY010000228.1:0-7518 GCA_015233355.1 Deltaproteobacteria bacterium
TGGCCTTCAATGATCATTATATGGACGTCGACTATGACCTGTCCGATATCATGTTCATTACTACAGCCAACACTCTCTACTCCATTCCCCTGCCGCTCCAGGATCGGATGGAAATCATTCGCCTGCCCGGGTACACGGAAGATGAAAAGCTAAACATTGCCAAACAGTTCCTGCTCCGAAAACAACAAAACGCCAACGGCCTTAAACCAGAACAAATAGAGTTTTCCGACAATGCCATCCTTAGCATTATCAGGGAATACACAAAAGAATCCGGAGTCAGAAACCTCGAACGCGAAATAGCCTCTGTTTGCCGCAAGGTGGCCAAAGAAGTTCTTAAGTCGGGGACCGACAAGCTCATGAAGGTGTCCTCTTCCTCCATTGCCAAGTACTTGGGCGTGCAGAAATACAGGTATGGAAAGACGGAAGAAAAGAACGAAGTCGGTCTCACCACCGGATTGGCCTGGACGGAAGTGGGCGGTGAACTGCTCCAAACAGAAGTAGTCTTAATGCCGGGGAAAGGCAGATTAATCATCACCGGCAAATTAGGTGAGGTGATGCAAGAGTCCGCTCAGGCGGCCATGAGTTACGTCAGGTCTCGGGCCAACAGTATCGGCCTGCCTTTGGATTTCTATCAAAAGGTGGACATTCATATCCATGTCCCTGAAGGAGCTATCCCTAAAGATGGTCCATCGGCCGGAATCACTATCGGCACGTCCATTGTTTCCGCCCTGCTTAAAAAACCGGTCAAGAACGATGTCGCCATGACCGGCGAGATTACTTTGCGCGGCCGGGTGCTGCCGATTGGTGGGTTAAAGGAAAAAATGATCGCGGCCAACCGGGCCGGAGTTAAGACAGTCATCATTCCCAAAGAAAACGAAAAAGACCTTAAGGATATACCAAGTAACATCTTGAGATCAATGAACATTGTTCCCGTAGATCATATGGATCAGGTACTAAGGGAAGCCCTGGCCCTAAATCACCCCGACGAGTTGTTCATTAATCCTATGCCGGAACCATTTAGTCTATTTCAGCTTGAAGATATAATTCCTTCTCCGGATATCCGGACTCATTGATGTCTGGTGCCCCAGCTTGAGTTGATATTTCCCGGAATTGTTTGTTACAATCGAAAACCCAAGAAAACGCAGAGGAATAATTAAATTTCTTTGCGTTTTTTTGTTTCTCGCGCTATGCTGCTGGTTTGATGTTTGACAAAGAAGAAATCTCTGGTCTCCAGAGCTATAAGGATGTCCAATGGATAGAAAAAATATGAATATGATAACCGAACAGTCAAAGGAAGACGGCTTCCTTCCTTCGTTAGAGGCCAAAGTTCTTGTTGAAACCATTGGACGAGACGGTAAGAGAATCGGCGGTCGATCAGTGATTGTGGGAGCCAAGAAAGGCGTCTATTTAGCCGTTGATACGCCCACGGTCCAGGGCGCCCTCATCACCTCATTAGCCGGAAGCGATAATTACATCGTTAGATTGTTGGATGACGAGACCTTGTTGGGGTTCAAATGCCGGATCATTAGTTCGACCATGTCGCCTGCTCCGATCATTTTCTTGACCTTTCCCAGTCATATCGAACGCATGGACAAAAGACTCCATCGGCGATTCGAAGTCCGCATAAGTGCCGGATTGTCTATTCAGTCCAGCGATCAAAACGGTCCGGCTGGCCCTTTCACGGCCACAGTACGTGACATGAGCAAATCCGGTTGCAAAATCACTACTGATGTGTTCCTAAGTATCAACCAACTGGTATTCTTGTCTATTCCTTATTCAGCCGAGCAGAATGTGGAGCTTGAGGCCACTGTCATTCATAAGGACGACAGCGCTGATCATCCATGTATATATGGGCTGGAGTTTTCAGGGATCAGCCATCCGATGGCCGAAAGAGTCCTATCCCGGATTATAGTCTCGCGGGAAAAATTGCAGGGCGAGTTCCAAGAATTACTGATGGGCATAATCAACCAGCTCTATTCTGAGAATGAATCTGAATTCAATCAGCGGCTCGATCATTTTATTTCGGAATTGCTAACTGACTTTAATCTAAACGATATAGTCAACTATAAGAGGTTGATCACCAGGCTGATCAAAGAGTACACCCGCAGGAACGAAGAAACAACCAAGATGTTGCACGAGATATTAGATCGGCTGCTTGAATTGGAGCAAGAATTTGTTGATGAATTGTTAGATAAGGAAAGAGGTGCGTTGGAGAACGGCCTGGCCTTAAATCGGATTATCAGGAGTGAAGTAATCAGTATCAGAGAAAATCTGGATAAGAGACTGGCGCCTTCCGAGCTAAAAGATATGACGATCAAGGGTCTCGACCTGATCAGGGCCACCATTAGAAAAAAGCGCACGCAAGAGAAGAATAAGTTTATTGAATTGGAAGAAAGCGTCCATAGTTTGCAGAAAAAATTTACGGAGGTCAGACGTGAATTTGAGGAAGCCAAAGGCAAGGCGGAAATAGATGACCTGACTCAAATCCCCAACCGCCGCGCCTTGAACCGGCGGGTGAATGACGAGATCATTCGGCATCAGCGGTATGGCCGGCCATGCACCTTGCTCATGTTTGATGTCGATAATTTCAAAGCCATAAATGACAAGTACGGCCACCTGAATGGTGACCAAATATTGAAAGAGCTCTGCGAAGTGGTGAAAGAACATGTCCGGGAGGTGGATTTTTTTGCCCGCTTTGGCGGAGACGAATTTGTCATTGTATTACCGGAAACCTCCCTCCAGGAAGGATATACCGTCGCCGAAAAAATTAGAAAAATGATTTTTTCAATAGATTTCCAATTTGGCGCCGCGAGCGTCCCGGTGACCATCTGCCTGGGCGTAGGTTGTATCAAGCCCGATGACGAAATCGGAGACGCTATCGGACGAGCAGATCAAGCTATGCTCTCGGCCAAGCATCTCGGACGAAACCGGACGGAGTTGTCCACCTGCTAAGTAAGTCATGACGGGCCACACGGTCCAAACAAGCCGGCCGGCACACCAGGATTATTAGTCCGGGCGATCTGCCGGCCTTTTTCGTGGTTGATATCGGCCAGAGCAAACAAGATCAAATCCTGATTTCCAAAACTGAACGGGGTGCCCCATCTGACAGAACAAGATATGGACTATTCTCTTCTTCCCATTTTTGAATCGAAGCATGCAGTTTGGTTTCAGCGAAAAGCCCGGGGCCAAAAGCGGCCAAAAGACTTTGGGATACTTCTGCTGAGGCGGGACCATAGGGCCGGGACGCGGCATCTTCGCCACAATTCTCTTCTATAATCAACGGCAGGAAAATCTCTAATAGAGACATAAGATCATGCCCTTGGCACAAATGCCAGGGATCGGCCGCCAGCTCCTGCAATTCACAAAATTTCTGTTTAATAACGGCTTGTTCTAATGAATCTCCGTTTCCGCCGGCTCCGGTCGCGGATATCAGCCCGGCGATGTCTACCACATGGGTCATCGGTTCGACGAAGTCGGTGATCGGCAACCCCTCAAACCTCAATCCCAAAGACTCCGTATCGTTCATCCACCGTATATAGCCGATGTCTTTTCCGATACTTATCAGTGTCCCACGGATGATCGCAGTCATCTCTTCAGGCGACAGAACACAGTCCGGAGGGGAGTAGCTCCGCACCACTTCTTCCAGGGCCGGAGATGAAACGATCATCGTCTCCAGGTCATGGGTATCAGTCAGGAAAAGGTTGTCAACCGGTGACGCCGTCCCATTCAGCATCCAGAAATCCGTATCAATCACGCCCAAGACTCCCTCGAACCTGTCCTTTCCTTTTTGGAGTTCCTTAAGCACCATGATCACGTTATCTTTTCCAGAAGCCACCTTGATATCACAATTGTTTTGGTCGATGAGCCGGTCAAAAATCTCACGATCGGTCGGCCCCTCAACGACAAGAAAGCTCTTACTTCGATATTGAGCGTGCGCCCTGAGCATGAGTATGGCATTGGCGGTTCGCCTCGGGGTAATGAAATCTTTCATGCCGGTCTTGCTTCCGCCTGGTTTTTACGAGCTTCCATAGCCACCGTCAACCCCCAACGATCGCTAATGATATCTGGTGAATGAGTGGCAATCAAGCAATCGAATCCAACTAACCCGGTAATATCCATTAGATCGTCCAAAAACTTCTGTTGCCAGGCAAGGTGTAAGGATGTTTCAGGCTCATCTATCATCACCAGGCTGTCAGTCTCCACCTCAAAAAGGAGTTTGTAGACCAGGACCAGGAGGTGTTGCTCGCCCGACGACAGCCCGCTCAACGGCAACCTGTGGCCATCGGGGATGATGAAGACAAATCCTTCTTGTCTGTCGATAATCAATTCCTTGTCATAAAAATATTTGTTGATAATTCGCTTCAACAATTCAATTTTCTTAAGCATCTCTTCAAAAATACCCAGCTTTTGTTTAACATCAGACACATAAGTCATGAGGACATGTAATGTATCTTGGCCCACGGGTTGGTTGGGAATCTCGACGGAGTCCTGGTGCTTGTCCATAAACCCCGCCGCGGCCAGGCGCGCCCTCTTCTTCTCTAACTCACTTAGTTCTCGACGTAGTTCGCCTTCACCAGTCCCCGCCCATTTCTTGTCCCGCAAATCGCCAATCAGACGTTTCGGGTAAGTGCTGTCCAGACTCAGAGATAACTGGGTTGAATCAGCCAATATTTTGTTGATCTTGGCAGATAGTTGCCGGGAGTACTCGGGTAAGGCCGGATACTTATTCGGCGGTGAAGTCCGGCTGCCGGTCAGACCTGGTCCTCCCATCGGGCCCTGGCCTGGCCCTGACCATGGGTCCACCACCGGGTGTTGGTAGGCCATCAATCGGTCTATGTTAATCAAACAAACGGGATTAACCGACCGGATAATGGCCAGCCAGTCAGGGTAGCGAGGATGTCGTTTTAGCAGCCACCAAAGGTGAAGTCCAGTTTTATCCGGACCATCCGGTATCGAACCCGTTTTTGTGTTGAACCACCCCGGTAGCCCGATCCTCCGTAATTCGAGATACAGATTTTCCGGATCAGCGGCAAAATCCGTCACCCCTTCCAGGCTTAATGAGGCCAGATCGATTAATTCATCTTCCGGCTGTAATCCATAAGCTTTGATTTCCGGGCCGACACTGGCTGATGTGGGCCGACTTCTTTTTACATTTAACGAAGTTTCGTTATTGAACTTGATTCGGAAGAGACTGAACGGCACCCGCGAAAATATCTCGTAATTATAATTGAATAATCCGTCAATCATTTGCAGCAAGACGGTCTTCCCAACCCCGTTCGGCCCGTGAATGATGGTGACTCGTTCATTCAAGTTAAGCGGAATGTGGTGATCAAATAGGCCGAAGAGCCCTTTGACGGCTATCTCGGTGATTCTCATATTCATATCTCAATTGGCTTGACGGTCTCATTGGGGGGGAGGTCGTGATCCCAGGCTGCGTCGAGCAGATCGCGGCCCGGTCGGAGAGCAGCCGGAAGATCAAAACATCACCTCAGATCATATGCGGCAGCCCGGCTAATCCGGCCGATGATCGAAGACACGTTTGCTTTTTCGCTCACTTCGAGGTAAGTCCCCATAATTGACAATCCGGACATCGGCGCTGACCATGGCCTGCTTTTTGATTCCGGTCGAGACGGCTTTGATGAGGTTACCGTCATCGGCAGGATCGCCTTGTTTGGCCCTTTCCACCGTCACCGTCATATAGTCTTTGCCGTCATCTTTCCGCTCCAAATGAATCTGGTACTCGCTGCCGACACCAGCCACGCGGGACAGGACATGGTCGATTTGTCCGGGATAGATATTCACCGCCCTGAAGATGATCATATCGTCGGTGCGGCCGAGAAGCGGGCCATGCATGGGCAGGACGGAGCCGCAGGAGCATAACTGGGGGATCAATCTGGTCAAGTCCCGCGTCCGATACCGGATCAGGGGGGCGGCTTCTTTCCGCAACGTGGTCACGACCATTTCGCCGGTTTCGCCTTCCGGCGCTGGTTGCAAGGTTTCGGGATCGATTATTTCGAGAATGTAGTAGTCCGCCCAGTAGTGGATGCCTTCATGCTTCAGACAATCCAGACCTGTGCCCGGCCCATAGAGTTCGGTCATACCCGGAATATCAAACAAATGCTCCACCCCCAGCAGGACTTTGATCCTATCCCGCATGGCCTGGGAGGACCGTTCCGAGCCGAAGATGACTTTCTTCAGATTTATCTTGTCCCGTAGTTTCTCAGCTTCCACCCGCTCGGCCAATAAGAGGCCCATGGAGGCCGTGCAGCAAAGCACCGTGCTTTGAAAATCCACCAGGAATTCACATTGCAGATCCACATTGCCGGGACCGATGGGAATGGCCATGGCTCCGTATCGCTCGCAACCGGCCTGGAAACCCGTTCCAGCCGTCCACAAACCATAGCCGACGGCAATCTGGACGCGGTCCTCCACGGTTAAACCGGCCATCTCGTAGCATCGGGCAAAAAAATAGGTCCAGTCTTCGAGGTCTTTGGCCGTATAACAAAAAACCTTACGTTTGCCGGTGGTGCCGGATGAGGCATGAATCCGGACAATCCGGTCATGGGAAACGGCCCGCAACGGAAAGGGATAATCTCCCTGGAGTTCATGGGCCATGGTCATCGGTAACCGCGGCAAGTCGGCCAAGGACTTGATGTCTTCCGGCTTTACCCCGGCCGCATCCAGTTTTCTTCGATAGAAGTCGGAACCATGATAGGCATGGTTGACCGTCCACTTCAGGCCCTCCAATTGCAGCGCGGCCAGTTCTTCCGTGGTTTTGATTTCAGGCATAAAACGGGCCATGCCGTTACCTCCAATTTGTCTATGATAAGTAACTTAGAAGTCGAAAGAGTTAGGCAATAAATATAGGCTTATTGAACTATCCGTCTTCGTCGGACCCCCTATGATTAAACTCAACTTTGCTTTGTTTGATGATTTCCTCTAACACTTCTCTAATGCGGTTATTTTTCACTGTCTCTCTGAACCTCTCCTCCAAGGCAGGAATATTAATAATTTCTTCGATGCAGTTGAGATATTGCCGGACTATGGCCGCTACAGCATACTGTTTCTTGGCCTTATCTTCAAGTTGCCGCTTCAAATAGTCGATCGATTTCTCCGACTTGATGACAAATGTTATCGGATAGTGTTCTATTTTGTCAATATCTAAGAAGTATTTCCTCACGTCCAGAGTTTCTGTGACTTGAAAGAATCTTCCCAGTGGCCGCATCACAAAATCGATACCTCCATCATTCGCATTTGTTCTGCCTGTCTTGTATAGCTTCAGGTTTTCTTTGGTGATGTGATCGATTTCGAAGCCGAGATACACCATCTGTTCATCATAGTAATACTTTAAAATAGCGTAAGTTACGATTTCAAAGACTCGCGCATCAACGTTCGTAGCCAAGAGACTCAGTATGAATTCTTCTATAGCATTAGCACTCTCTTTATCAATATTTCTCAATCGTTCGCATGTTTGTATAAACGCATTGAAAGCATGTTTTTTTGTTTTTACATATAAGT
>JADFXY010000229.1:0-7498 GCA_015233355.1 Deltaproteobacteria bacterium
CTTAGGGCAAACGAATGAACTTTTATTAGAAATGATTAAGTCCAAATAGCCCGAAATGGTGACGCGCGTCAGACCGGTTAAATTCGGTTGCGTCGAGATAAATCTACTGAGACAGGTGCCAACTTTCCAGGTGACGTTCCAGGCTGGAGACTTCTGTGGCGATTTTGTCTAGCTGGGTTGGGTCAGAGTCAGCCTGGGCGGCATCAACGATTACTCTTAACCTCTGAGCGTCTTCCCGTAACTGGAACAACCGTTCATTCAGTCCGTCTATCATTCGGTTGATTTCGTCTTGTTGCTTGACCAGGTAATCGTGCTGTCTGATTTTTACCTTTCGGCTTAAATCCCCATCGGATATTCGTTTGAAAGCGTTGGCAAAATTCAACATGGGACCACAGATCCGATGGGTCAAGAGAATGAGGTGGATCGAAATGGCCAGGCCCAGGACCAGCAAGGTGGGAACCAGCTTCTGAGTCAGAGAAATCAATTCCATGGCGGAGCGGTATTGAACTTCTAAATCTGACGAAAAAACCATAACCTGGACCAAGGGAACAAACACCAGCCCCAGTTCGATGATCACCACGGAAAGTATATAGATCAGCACCACCAGTACGATCCTAAGCTGGAGTTCACGATCTATCAGGTAATTTTTGATGCGTCTGCGGCAGTCTCGTTTCACTGGCGTATCCTTAAGCAATCTATTCGGTGATGATGCCGTCATCGACAACGGTGTAATAGGTTTTTTTCCCTTTAGTGTGTCGGGCGGCCGCAGAGAAGGGTGAAACGGATGTGACCGTAATGGTCACTCCATTTGAAACGTTAAAGGCTTCTAAGGAAACAGTTGAGGGGATGGAAGGGACGCCGCTGATGACGGACCCCGTATTTCCCAGGTAGTCATCATAATTCGTATTGTAGTCCATCTGAGCTTTAATAAAATTGTTTAGATCATGCTTGGCCGCAACATCATAGGCCACAGATTGATAATGATAAACCCAATAGACGGATATGGTACCCAGAATTGACAAGATAGCCGCGACCACTATCAACTCGACCAGGGTCATCCCCTTTGGGAAACCGTCCCGGATCAGCTCGTCCGTGGTTTGATCTGACGGACAGGCAGGTCCGGCTGGTTTAATGGGGCCGGTGAATGGTAGGATTAATCCTTTATACATAGAACCACCAGCTTCTATAGTCAGGGTGATGGCCGGGCCGTTTCACGCGCACAGGACGCAATAGTTAAGATGACGCGGCGACTAGAAGAATCTTTTTGGCAGACCTATTAAAATTCGGTGATCCCGCCTGGGCCGGGCTTTAACATAATGCTGCACTTCAGCCCGTGGCCAATCGGTCATGGTTTCGGGTTCTCCTTGCGGGTTATTCTTTCGGCCACCTGGGGGTAGAGCCTCCTCAGGCATTCGGGGCAAATTCCATGGCTGAACTGGGCTTCGGTGTGACTGGCCACGTATTCTTCCACCTGTTGCCAGAATCCTTCGTCATTCCGGATCTTTTTGCAGTGGGAACAAATGGGGATGAATCCGGAGAGTTGCTTTACCTGGCCCAGGGCATCTTCAAGTTTGGCAATAAGCTGTTTTTGTCCGGCGATTAGCTTTTGTTGGTTGTCTTTAACGGCCTTCAGCTCCAGATGGGTATGCACCCTGGCCAATAATTCCGCCGAATTAAAAGGCTTAGCGATATAATCAACAGCCCCGACCTGGAAGCCGTTGACAATATCTTGTGATTCGGTTTTGGCCGTCAGGAAGATAATAGGTATGTCACGGGTGAGGAGTGATGCTTTCAGCGTTTTGCAGACTTCATACCCGTCAATATCCGGCATCATAATATCCAACAAAATGAGATCCGGGACAATTTCTTTTACAATCGCCAGGGCCTGCTCGCCGCCCGAGGCCACAGATATTCTATAGTCCTCCCGTTTTAATATGATACCTAGGACTTCAAGGTTTTTGGGGACATCATCTACAATTAAGATGACCGGTTTTTTTTCATCCCTGTCCATCACCTGGTTTTACCCTCTGGGCCAAGAGTCACCCGCAGATGTTTTGAATTCTCCATCATGATCTTTTCTTGCGGCAGGTAAGTGATCAGTTCTCAACGCTAATTTACTTTTGAATACAATATATTCTCAGTTTCTCGGCAGATTGCGGCCGGTTGCCCTGGAGCCGCCACGGAGTTTTTTTTGCTCTTACCGAGCGTTGGAATCTGTTCGTTTACCTGGAACAGACCGGAGGCCAGGTTCCGGTGGTTGATTGTTCAGTACAGGTATCCGGGAAAATTGTCTTGATTCACCACCACGATGCCGCGGTTGGTTTGGGTGTAATGTTTTCTATCTTGAAAAGGGTCATATCCGATGACTGTTCCATCTGGAATATAGCACCCCTCATCGATGATGGCCTTTCTGATCTTGCAGTTCCGCCCAATCCGGACATTTTCCATGATGACGGATTCCTCGACCAACGAGTAGCTTTCAAAAATGACGTTATATGAGACCACGCAATGGCGAACTGTGGCGCCACTGACGATGCAGCCATGGGCAATGATTGAATCTACGGCTTTTCCCACGCGAGGCTGATCGGAATGCTCGTTTTCAAATACCGTCTTGACCGGGGGATACTGCCGTTGATAGGTGCGGATGGGCCATTTTCGTCCATATAGATTAAAATACGGATCAACTCCGGTTAAGTCCATATTCGAATTCCAGTAGGAATCAAGAGTTCCCACGTCTCGCCAATAGCCCGAATCTCGAACCCGCTTTTCTCTCCGGGTTTCCCGGCGGCCATCGTGCCTGGTGACATAGATAAGATCGTCAATAGCGTTCATTTTGCGGTAGGGGTAGGCATAAACTCGGTGGTTGTGGATCATCTCCGGGATAATTTCCTTGCCAAAATCCACATGGTCGGTATGTTTTAAAATATCCAGCAAGATATCCGTTTTGAAGATGTAAATACCCATTGACGCTAAGGCGTGCTTTTCATCACCGGGTATTGAAGGCGGATCTGTTGGTTTTTCCACAAACTCTTTGACCCGATAGTCATCGTCCACCCCGATCACGCCGAATCCGGAGGCGGTTTCCCGATCTACCTCAATAACCGAGATAGTCATATCGGCTTCTTTTTCATCATGATATTTCCGAAACCCGGCATAATTCATTTTATAAACATGATCTCCGGAAAGAATAATGGTCAGTTCAGAGCGGTTCTTTTCCAAAAAGTAGACATTCTGCCTGATGGAATCAGCCGTTCCCTGGTACCATTCTTCACCAACCATCATCTGAGGCGGCACCACTCGCAGATAATGCCCCAAATCCAGGCTGAAGATGTTCCACCCAGCTTCTAAATGCTCCATGAGACTCTGAGATTTATACTGGGGCAAGACAACGATCTTATAAATACCGGAATTAATGCAGTTTGACAGAGTTAAATCAAGAAGGATATAGATTCCCCCGAAAGGGATGGCCGGTTTGGCCCTGTTTTTTGTCAGGGGCATCAATCTCTCCCCTTTGCCTCCAGCCATGATAACGGCAACTACATCAATCATAGGTTACTCTCCAAATGTAGCCGTTGCAGCATATAGTTGTCCCAAATGAAAATCTTACATTCCTCAATTGAACATTCTATATGAACAACTAATTATAATTACATAATTTAAGATTTAGGATGCTCCGTTTCTTTTTCCGCCGGATTTTCGTCTGAAATTACGTTTCCATGTCCCGGGTCGAAATTTGTTTTCGCAGGTCTGAAACGCAGATAAATCCTGATCAGCATTCCGGCCAAGATGGCGCCGCTAATTAAGATGATCAGGTTTGACGAAAAAAAAGTCAGGAGAAAATATGAAGGGTGATTTAGATGATAGGCGGCCCGGAGCAGGTCGATTCCAAATATCGTAAAGAAAACTGATACCACCACCCAGCATATCTGGACTGCCCACCATTTAATCGTTAATAAATTCATCTGGTTTGGTCGGTTACCTCAGAGTTGTCTTTAGTGCCGTCAGGCCATCGCCGGAGATGGATCGGAGTCATGTTTTAGGTTTCTTCTTTTCCGGTTTCGGCAAGACTCAGCCTGGTCAAGTGTTCGCTTAGGTATTGATCTTTAATTCTTTTAAAGAAGGCCGCGCTTAGATTAACCGTTCCGTCGTAGGCCGGTCGGATTCCCCGGTTATGGCCCAGTAACCGGATGGTCAAGTCACCTTCGTTTTTTCTACCGGGTAACTGCAGAACGAAAAAGAAAGTATTATGAGGCGTGTCTAGCTTGTCCCAGGAAATACATACCCCTCCTTGGGAGATGTCCTTTAGCATTCCGGTCAATGGCTTTTGGCGGAGTATCTTGTCGTGATACGGGTCGACAATGGACTCAATCCTAAATTTATCGGCTCCTTCGGTAAAGAATTCAACGTAGTTGGTAAAATAATCAAAATATGCGTTGCAGACGACGTCGGTCCGGCCGCCATCCCAAACGAATTCCCTCACCAGAGATAACTCCTGACTGTCCAGTTTCTGGATAATGGGTTTGGGCACCGGATATAGCGACACCGGGACGTCGAAGGGAAGAGCAAAGCGTTTGTCGAACCTGGGGTCGTCTACGATAAACACCATCCGGTTTTGTAACTTCTTCTCCTGACGCACCTGGAGCACATTATATTTCTTGAGACTGGGATGATCAATTATAATCAGAACACGATCGTTTTTGGTCAATGGTGGTGGATCCTTAACCTCAACCTCAATAGAGTTTTCACCTGCCCAAAGAAGCTTGCCGTAATAGCGTTCTTCCTTAAGCATAAGCATAAGCGGCTTCTTCTTGATCAAATATTCATTCAAGATTTCTTTGGGGATTTTTTTGATGCTGGGAAGCTGTTCAATGGAACGTTTAAGAACGGTCTCGACCCAATCATCCATCTTGAGGATGTTGTATCGTTTGATGTGTCGAATAATGGTGGCGGTAGCTGTTGTCACGGTTTCCGTTCTCCCGGTCTTTTCTGTAACCACCGTAATACCGACTACGCTGATTGAGGTTTTGAGTCTGTAGTCTGTTGACCGCTCCGTAACCGGTCTCCAGCGGAAGAAACCTTCACCAGGTTTTTGTATTTCAAGATGATAATATAATCATAATTCAAAACTCGCAAGCTAATTTGCTAACTTGGAAACAAGTTTTTGACGGTTTCCTGCGGCGGAGCCGCAGCAAGGCAAACGGATGAAATATTTTTTGCAGGATTAGTATCTTGTTCAATAAAAAAGGCAATGAAGCCCCAATTGGTTGGACCGGGTGACCCAGGAAAAAGCCAGGCAGCGCCCTGGTGATAGGGCACCAGGCTCGCCGGGGATAGAGGTGACCATAGGTAATCTTATTACCCAGGGCTATCTCCATAGGCTACCCTGGTCCGACCCTTCGGCGCTTATTCGGATTTAGCCGTTTTCGGAATATTTCATGCGTCCGCCCTCGATGTCGCGGTGTTTTGATTTGACAGTCATTGGCTGACCTGCTAAATTAAGATTTTATGTCTGATCAAATTCCTAAGGATCGCCATATTATGCTTATAACCTGCCCGCGATGTAATTTCAGCCGAGATATCCCGGACCAAAAAGTCCCGCATAAACCTGTTCGCGCCATTTGTCCAAAATGTCATCACAGATTTGAACTGGGGGGCTTATCTGCCCAGGCATCTGAGGCGCCTCCGCCCGCTGGACCGATAGGGGAATTTGAATCTCCGTTTCGGGCATCGGAAGACTCGGTCGGAAGCCACCCAAGCGATCAGGCGGTTATGCCGGCAGACATGGGTACCCCATGGGATCAAAGGGAAAAGCTGGGAGTGATCTTATCAATATTTCTTACTATTAAACAAGCCCTTTTCTTACCAGGTAGTTTTTTTAGCCGGATGAAGACTAACGGCGATTTGGGCTCTCCACTGGGGTTTGCCATTATAGTCGGTTCCATCTCCATAATCATCAGCCTGATCGTTTCAGCTCTGCCGATATCATACCTGAATCCGCTGGAATTAGATGGCCTGGCCGGGGCTGCCTGGGCCGCGGATCATGGGAAATTCCTGATTTACGCCATCATCTTCGCGCCCCTGCTGGTGATTTTAGACCAGTTTGTCAGTTCTGGAATCCTCCACCTGTGTCTGATCATTCTAGGAGGCAACAAAAAAGGATTCGGATGCACCTTCAGCGTGGTCGCCTATTCCCAGTCCTATACGGTGTTGACCATAATCCCTATTATCGGATATGTTATAGGGAACATCTGGCGAGTGGTCATGCTCACCATCGGGCTGGCCAAGAGCCATGGAACGAGCAGCTTAAGAACATTTTTTGCGATTTGCTTACCATTGATCGTGGTTATGGTTTTGGTCATCATCGTCTTAGTCGCCTTCGCCGGTTTTCTGGCGGCTATTTTTCTGAAGTAAAGATAATCATAAGAGCTATGACAAGAAAGTCAGGATCAACTGATTGAATGTTATGTAACAATACCCGCTTTGGACCAACCGGCGGCCGGCCAATGCTTCCGGTGACCAAGCCTTGCTAGTCTCCCCTCTCAACATAGGATAAGAAATGGGTTACGTTGATCTCCACACCCATTCCACCGCGTCGGATGGTTCCTTGACACCGACTGAACTGGTGACCTACGCCGTGGCCAAAGGGCTTACCGCCATTGCCCTGACCGACCACGACACCACGGAAGGGCTGGATGAAGCCATAAATGCCGGGAACAACACCGGGCTGGAAGTAGTGCCGGGCATTGAGATCAGCGCCCAATA
This sequence comes from Deltaproteobacteria bacterium, assembly GCA_015233355.1. GTDB lineage: Bacteria > Desulfobacterota > JADFXK01 > JADFXK01 > JADFXK01 > JADFXK01. The sequence goes on from JADFXY010000229.1 coordinate 6,763, forward strand.
CGAAGCCGGGACAATGCACATTCTCGGTTACTTCATTGACCCCGGTAATGCCGCATTGCGATCCAACCTGGCCCGGTTACAGGAAGCCCGCCGGACCAGAAACCCTCGGATCCTGGAAAAGCTGGCTCAACTCGGTGTTCACATCACCATTGAAGATGTGGAAGAAGCCTCCGGCGGAGGTCAAATCGGACGTCCCCACATCGCCCAGGCTATAGTTAAGAAAGGATATGCTAACGATGTGAATTACGTTTTTGATAACTACCTGACCAAGGGCGGCCCGGCCTATGTGGACAAGTTCAGGTTTAGCCCGGAGGATTCCATTTCTCTCATCAAGTCAGCCGGCGGGCGGGCCTGTCTGGGGCATCCTTTCACTTTATTCATTAAAGACAATGTCATGCTGGATCAAATGGTAGCCGGGTTGAAAGCCAGGGGGCTGGAGGCCATCGAGGTCTATTACCCGGATCATTCGCCCGAGCAAACTGCTACTTTCCTTCATTTGGCCAAAAAATACGACTTGTTCCCCACCGGTGGCTCGGATTTCCACGGCCGGGCTAAACCTCGGGTTGATCTGGGGATAGGTTATGGCGCGTTGCGGGTTCCTTACGAACTTCTCGACCATATGAGGAGTTGACTTTCTCTGTTGCACGTTACATGTCAATGTCATTGACTTAAGCCGACGAACAATCGTGCCAACTTTTTTAAAATAGACCATTCCGAATAAGCCCCAACGGGGCGC
>JADFXY010000022.1:0-23359 GCA_015233355.1 Deltaproteobacteria bacterium
ACGTTGCGCTCGCCACATCCATAACTGCAGATGCGACCATGGCCGCCTCGGGGGTGCAGTTGCATTTCACCAGAAGTACTGCCGCCACGGTGGGAAACGCGGGGAGCATCCTTCTCGACGTGACCAAGGTCGGCGACCAGGTTTCCATCGCCAAGGGATCCAACACGTTGGGTCAAATCGCCCAATTTGCAAGTTTGCTTGATCAAACTCGAAACATGACCATTTATGCCAATGGTCAGAAGGCCCTCATCTACTTTGATAAATCGACCACGTTGGATCAGTTGCAGAACATGATCGCTTCAGCCATCACCACCGATATAACCGCAGGAGGGTTAGGTCTCAAGGTGAATGGGTCGGCCACAGCTCAACAAACTGTTTACAATCATGTATCTGATTTTATTACAAATACATCGGAAGGCACCTACCGGCAGGCCTCCGGCGATGCGGCCGTGGATGGAACCCTGATCGTCAGGTCTCCCTGGGCTGGAACGGCCGGGCAGATATTCTTTGGAGCGGATGAGGATATCCAGAACGCCTTCAGCTTTGCCCGGATTAAAGATGCTTCTGACGACGCGGGTGTTGATCCCTGGTACGTTCAAGTCTCGGACGCTCATACGGGCCAAGCACTCTTCAGCCGAAAAGTGGCTGCCCCCGAAATAGACAACCTTATTCCAGGGGTGAATGTTAAATTCTCACCTACAGTAGACGTAAATACAACTTGGAATACCAACACCGGTCAGTTTGATTTTACGGCCGATAGTAGTCCTCAGAACATGGTTCTTCACGTGGTTGATCGTCACCTCGATTTGGCGGTGGGAGCCAATGCCGGGCAAAATATCAGCACCAGTATCGGCGAGGTAAATACCGGATCGCTGGGCTTAGACAATGTCCTGGTGGTAGATCCGACCCTGGCTCAAAGGTCGATTGCCAAGATCGACAAAGCCGTAAATCAGGTCTCCTCTGAACGAGCCCAATTGGGCGCGGTGATGAATCGTTTGGACTACACCACTAACAATCTGTCCGTTATGAGTCAAAATATGACGGCGGCAGAGTCAACCATCACAGACCTGGATATGGCGCAGGGCGTGGCGGCAATGACCAAGTATCAGATCATGAACCAGGCCGGCACGGCCATGTTGGCTCAGGCCAACCAGTTGAACCAGAGCCTGCTCAGCCTACTTAAATAATCCAACTCCCTGGGGGGCCAATTCGGTTCCCCAGGGATGATGGCTCATAACCGTGGCCTGGTTATTCAATGATTTATCGAAGTTAAGGCAAGGCCAGGTACGGGGCAATATCTTCAATCTCTATTATGTATATACTATGTCGTTTCCTATCGGTCATTTTGTTGCTCCTCTGCTATTTCATTTCCCTTTTGTCATTTCGAGCGAAGCGGGAAATCTTAAGATTCCTCACATTCGTTCGGAATGGCAGGGTGGGTAGCGATCGGTCAGAACGACGGAGTGGGAGTCATGCGGGGCGTGTTTGGAATTGCGATCTTAGGATTAATGATAAGCAGTTACCTCTAATCGGTGGCGTGGACAGATTTGAATCGTCCCGGACACAGGGCAACCGACCAATGTTATTGGATTAAGGTGCGACGTTAAGATTTCACGCTTCGCTCGAAATGACAGGGAAGTTGACCGCCTGGGATGACGATTAAAATTTGTCATTCCGAACGAATGTGAGGAATCTTATCACCTCCGAAGATGGTCAGGCCGCACCTAAGCAGCATTAGGGCTACCGTCCCGGCTAGTCTGGTGCGCCACTCGTATATTAGAAGATACCTCCACTTCCGGGTACGTTGATATTGGCTATGACAGAAAAAAATCATCTCGAGTGAGCCGCCTCATCGCATAATCATGAGGAGGGCGGGCGCCCAAATGATCGGGTCATGTATGTTCGCCCCGGGGCGTCGGTAAGAAAAAATGATATCAAGAAATTTTTCTAAAGTACTTTTGTTTTGTTGACGATAAGAAATATGAAGGCCCAGGAAATGATTCCGGGAATTGAATTAGGGCCGACTCACCTGGACCCTCCCGGGATAACGGCAAAGGATTTGCCGAGAAATGAAGTCCTTTTTCACACATGGAGGTGTGAAAATGCAAACCAACCAGGTTACTTCTACCAGTGCTCAATTCATTTCCAAGGATGGGATTGATGTCGGCGAGGTAAGCACCATTCTGAATGTTCCCCGATCAACTATCCTCTTTTGGGAAAAAGAATTCAGCTCTTTTTTGAACGTAAAAAGGACTGAGGGCAAACATCGGCGCTTCACTTCCAAGGATGTCGAGGTGCTGGGTGATATAAAGCGGTTGTTAAATGAAGAAAAGTACACTATTGCCGGGGCCAAGCGCCGGATGGAAATCTCAAGACAGCAGAGCAAGTCTTTTGAGCAGATTCTCACCGAGGCCATGGGAAAAGTGCAACAAGGTATGAATATCAGTGATGTGGCCAAGAAAATGGCCCGAGAACTGGTGATAGTGGCCCTGGCGTATTCGGCCTGGGTGTGGTATCTGTCCTGTTGATGCGTTTGTTCTTTATTGTCTTTTGGAAACCGACCAGACTTCAAAACGTTCCGGATGTTGCTTATACCGTCATTCCGAACGCGCGACTTTCATCTTGTCATTCCGAACGCATGTGAGGAATCTTAAGATTTCTCGCTTCGCTCGAAATGACAATCTGGCTCGGTTGTTCCGGATGGTAAGCTATACGGTATTTATAGAGACATAATTACAAACAAGCATATAGGAGGTCGAATCTACAAAAAATTATCAGAAACAATTCCGTGATTGGTCGTAACCGCCTGTCTTGGAAAACACCTGGCCACCTTCCATCTGGAGTGAGGGGGGAGAGATGGCGGAAGATCTACCTTCCCCATCTTCCTTGCGCTAACTGGAAAGTCTGGGAGCTTCCAAGCCTGGAGCCAATCAAACCCGACTGATTAGGACGGTCGGTCTGTTTAGCCCATCACTACCTTCTATCTGGAGTGAGGAGGGGAGAGATGGCGGAAGATTTATCGGATACCACTTGCTGGTGTTTATTCTTCCCCATCTTCCTTGCACTAGCCGGAAAGCCGTGGGGGTTTTGGACATGAACCGCATCAGTTGATCGTGATATCACACGCCACGAAAGGAGGTCATGTCGGTTTAGCGAACCAAAGTATTTTGACTTTAATTCACTATTCGACTTTTTCATTATTTAACGTTGGGGAATGGATTCCCCCTCACAGCCTATCAAGGAGGATACGCCATGAGTCTTTCCGTCATCAATAATATTCCGGGATTGGAAGCATATAATGCTCTAGCCGGTGCCAATAAGAATTTGGCCAATGCAATCAATCACCTGTCCACTGGTCTGCGGATTAACGGGGCCAAGGATGACCCTTCCGGTTTGGCTATTTCCGAGCGTTTTAAAGGCCAAATCAGCGGGCTTAATCAAGCGTCCAGGAATGCCCAGGATGGCAGCTCCATGCTGCAGGTAGCCGACGGCGCTCTCGGCGAAACCCAGTCCATCCTGCAAAGGATGCGGGAACTGGCCGTTCAAGCTTCTAATGGAACTTTAACTTCTCAGGACCGGTCGTCCATCCAGGATGAAGTGGACCAACTGAAGGCTGAAGTCAACCAAATCTCTACCAGCACGGAGTTTAACACCAAAAAACTCCTAAATGGAAACGCATCAGGTATCTGGTCCACCGACAGCGGCTCTGTGCTTTCGGCGACTCTTACCGGCCAGGTGCGGGAAGGCAATTACCGGATTAACGTCACCGCCTCAGCCGTAGGCACCAACGAGGTTTGGAAGAGTGACGTCATGGAGTTGAAGAATCCTTACACGGCCACTGCAAATGATTTAAGGGTCCAACTGAATAATACCAGTGGGTCGATGTTGACTACGGGCAACATTACGGTAACTCAGACCAAGGTGCCTCAGGATACAGCCTATTATTACCAATTCCAGCAGGGTAAAGCTGCTGAACTCAACGGCAGCGCCGTGGGGGTCGGGGCTATTACTATTGCGGGCACAGATGCATCGTTCGCCGCAAATAAATCGGAACAGCATCAAATGGGTGCGACACAGCAGGTGGCTGGTGTGGCCCAAAACTGCTCTACCGAAACGGTTAATTTTAATCAAAGTACTACCTTTCATTTCGGCGCTAATGCGGTAACTTTCGGGAAGGGTACATATAACATGACGCAGATTACGTGCGCCATTGAGACAGGAGGAGGCGGTGTTAAAGTCCTCTGGACTGCCGGTACCACCCCGAACCCTGCCGGTGGCTACTTCATGACCATCAGTTCAACAGCTGGAGTAGCTATTTCGGTGACCGGAGACACTGGGGCCTTAAATTTGGCCAATACGACTCTTGCGGCCAATACCTCGGTTACGGCGGGACAGAACACTGAAAATTCCTACCTGTTTTTCTTTACGGGAACCGGCACCGTTGCCGCAAACGGAGGTTTTACTTCGTTTAATATCAACGCCAACGGCCATAGTGCGACCGTTTCATTCAAAGCAAACGGGACAAATCAGGCAATAGGTGCAGGAGGGAACCCAGTTATCGCCATTAATGAAGCCGATGTGTTGTCAACAATTAACAACAAGTTAATGAGTGCCCAACTTGGAGTTCGGGCGCAGGTGGACATCAATCATCAACTGTCATTTGTGGTGACCTCGGCTGACGGCAGCGTCAAGCCTAGTTCATTCACCATCAGTAACCTAGTACACACAGCGAATGGTTATAGTGTATCCTCTTTAGGTATTACAGCCGGCACCCACACTGGTTCGGGGAACGACAAGATTGTCTTTTCGGTCAACCATTCCTCTGTTTACACTGCTACCTTGAAAGATGCCGTCTATTCCGCGTCAGCTACTGGTAGGCAAAAGTTGGCCGCGGCGCTGCAATCGGCAATGAACACGGCCGTGCTAGCCGGCGGCGGGTCGACAAGCAACCTGGTGAACGTAGCGTATTCTGGCAATTCGGGTGGTGGTACTGTTGCCAACGGTGCTTTCAATTTGATTAGCCAGAAAATCGGGGGTACTTCTCAGGTCCAGTTGTACGACGGGGCCGGGTTGGCCAGCGTTCTCAGCGCGGTAGGATGGGATTTAACGACCCTGGCCCAGGGAAATGACAACGGAGTTTCGCTAGCCATCTATAAGGATGCGGCTAAGACTGAACTGGCGACCCAGATTTACAACCGTCGGACTGGTAGCGCTGAGACCACTGTCAATTATTCGGATTGGTCAGCGGCCGGGAACGTTGCGCTCGCCACATCCATAACTGCAGATGCGACCATGGCCGCCTCGGGGGTGCAGTTGCATTTCACCAGAAGTACTGCCGCCACGGTGGGAAACGCGGGGAGCATCCTTCTCGACGTGACCAAGGTCGGCGACCAGGTTTCCATCGCCAAGGGATCCAACACGTTGGGTCAAATCGCCCAATTCAACGGCTTGTTGGATCAGTCCAGGAACTTGAATATCTACGCCAACGGTCAAAAAGCCACGATCTACTTTGACAAGGCGACCACGCTGAATCAGTTACAGAACATGATCGCTTCAGCCATCACCACCAAGGTGTCCTCCGGTGGGTTGGGTCTCACCGTCAACGGCACGGCTGCGGGCACGGTGTATAATCACGTAGCCGACTTTATCACCAACACCTCGGAAGGCACCTACCGGCAAGGATCGGGGGATGCGGCCGTGGACGGGACTCTGGTCGTCAGGTCACCCTGGGCCGGAGCTTCCGGGCAACTCTTCTTCGGGGCGGATGAAGACCTCCAGACGGCCTTCAGTTTCGCTCGGATTCAATGTGCTTCCGATACTCAAGGGATTGACCCCTGGCTCGTTCAAGTCACGGATGCGCATACCGGACAAAACCTGTTTGACCGCAAAGTGGCTTCACCTGAGGCGGATAACCTGATTCCGGGCGTTGATATTAAGTTTTCCCCGACGGTCGGTGTGAATACCACCTGGAACGCCAATACCGGAAGTTTTGACTTCGCTTCCGACGGTCAGGCTCACTCGATGGTTCTCCACGTGGTTGATAAACACGTCAACCTGGCGGTGGGAGCCAACGCCGGGCAAAATATCAGCACCTCTATCGGTGAGGTTGACACCGCTTCTTTGGGCTTAGACAACGTTCTGATGGTGGACCCGACCCTGGCTCAACGGTCGATCTCCAAGATTGATCATGCCATTAACATGGTCTCTTCCCAACGGTCCAAATTGGGCGCAGTGATGAACCGGTTGGATTACACCGTTAACAATCTGTCCGTTATGAGCCAAAATATGACGGCTGCCGAGTCTAGCATCACAGACCTGGATATGGCGCAGGGCGTGGCGGCCATGACCAAATATCAGATCATGAATCAGGCGGGAACGGCTATGTTGGCTCAGGCTAACCAGTTGCCGCAAAGTCTCTTAACCCTGTTGCGTTAACCCTAACCTTTACCTAACCACATTAAAGGGGGGCCTACGGGCCCTCTTTTTGTGGTTTAGGATACTGCTTTCTTGACGAATACCTTTAACCTTTTGTAATTTTGCATTTTATTTTGAATTGAATCGGAAAGAGCACTGAACTTTCCATCTGAAAATATTTGATAGAATGAATGGAAACCCTCGACGGTAGCCATGATCCCGGCAGGTTCTGTCTTATTTCGGGATCCGGAAGCCCAATATTCTGCAGTTTGTTTAATCAACTTTTTGGTCTCATTGTAAGATTGCATGAATATGGGATAACAATCGTAGCATGTTTTTAGTTCAAACTTATTGAGGCTGGGAAAGTACATTGGAAGATCCACCGGATGGACGCTCCAGAAGCCTTTTGGGTCGCGCATAACGATTTTTATCCTTGAGGCATGTTGGATCGCTTCGATGATTAACTCGGCTGAATCATTTCGCTCCGAGTCCCATAGCAACTGGTAATCGTCCATCACTCGCCAAAGATGTTTATTGTCTCCGCCTATCTTCATAAATGTTGCTTGAAACTTATCTCTAAACAAAAAGGTCCCAATAGACGCGAATTCAAAGCGGCAATAAATGTCTGCTTTATTTGCATAACAATAGGAAGTTATGCGGGGCTCAGGCCCAGTGCCCGCCGCAGATCTTGGATCAGCCGAAAAATCTGCGTTTCTGGTTTTTCCCCAAAAACGGGTTCCATTGATTAATATATGGGGTAGGTCATATGACTTATAGCATTCAGGAGAACCCTGTGAAGGCGATTCGCTGGAATTGATGCAAAGTCTCAAGGATGAGCCATCAAGCAATTTCTTGACGATTTCGCTATCGTTCATTCTGTTGTTCCTTATTTTATAGAGAAGGAGAAAAGTTGTTTATATTCTGAACGGTCATAATCGTCTCATTTCGAGAAGACTTAAGGTAACTACCTGAAAAGATTTCTCGCTCCGCTCGAAATGACAGGATCCGCTCGAAATGACAAGGGGGACGCACGCAGCAGTACCCTCATGAATGTACGGCGCTTTTGTCATTTCGAGCGAAGCGAGAAATCTTGATGTTCTTATGTCGTTCCGGGCAATAATTAGTGACCCTTAACTTAATGATATTGAGGTGCGAGTCGGTGTAATCCGATCCAGGCTTTGAACATCCACCCAAACGAATTAATTTGATATAGTTTTTGATTATTTGATCACCTCACAAAACACCATTAGTCTTCTATATTCTTGCGTGGTCCCCCTTAAAGAATCATAGAAACTGGAGTATTTGCCGTTTGGATAAAAGCGATAAAATGCATAGAAGATCATTGCCGTTGAAGCTAACGTACCCGATGCATTGTCGTTAGGTTTGGTTGAATAGAACGCGGGGTTATCATTAATGATCGTTCTTGTTTCTTCAGGATATCTAAAAAACATGGGGTAGAGATCAAAGGCGGTATCTAGTACCCATTGGTTTGATTTGGGAAAATAAGATGGGAGATATACGGGATGTATGTTCCAGATGCCTTCAGAATCAAGCATGGCTATTTTAAACATCAGCCCCGCTTGGATTGCCTCCATGAGATTTTCTGGTGGATCTTTTCTGTCTGAATCCCATAGTAGGGTGTAGTCATTAGAAAAATTCCACACATGCTCCTTGTACCGCCTTTTGCTCATGAGGACCAGCCCAGTGGAATTTTTTTGAAATGTTTCCTCACCAGGGTACTGTAATGAACAGAAGATATCGCCGATATTGGTATAACAAAATGCGTTTAGGCCGACAGATGTGGAAGACTCTGTATGACCAACAAATAAATGCTCATTTCTTGATTTCCCCCAGAAATGTGATCCGTTAATGATTACATTTGGTAATTCATATGATTCCCAATGTTCCGGATAATTGGAAGGCATCGAACAGTCTGGGATCATGAATGTTATTAAAGAAGCGCCGTTGAGGAGCTTCTGAACCATATCTTGATCTGTCATGTAGGTATCCCTTATTTGAGGAGTTAAGTTAAGTCAACTCGGCTAAGACGTGATCGAATGGTAATAAACTCGGAGCGAGCCACTATATGGCAATCCGGATTCTTCGGTATCGCATCATTATCAGGCTGCTCTTCATCGGACACGTAAGAAATATGCCTGAGATCTTTTGGCATCTCAGGCACAAATTCTACTTCTTCTCTCGGCAAGGTTTTCACAAATTCGTCTATTGCGGCTACGCTGTCACCTGTAAATATTGACGCCGAAGTTTCTATCGTAGCCCACCATAGTAGTCCGGTCACCACCTGGTCATCGTCCCCGCCGGGCCCTGGAGAAGATATTTCAGCTTCAAGACGGTAGGTTGTTTATTCAAATTTCCGGCGGAATTCCAACAAAGACGTGGCCGTCGCCGCATTAATCAATAGAATTCGCAATTGGGCCGGGTCGGTATAGGTCCTAATTTTTTCCTCGACTTCCCTGGGCAGGCGGCCAAACTTGCTATGGAGGATTTCAATAATGTCCTCCCGTTGCGCCATCATCATCCCCTCGATAATCCCTTCCTGAATCCCTTCCCGTTTAATTACTTCATAGCCGGCGGATTCAATCATGATATCCCTCCTTTTTGAAACCAGGTACCCAGGTAAACCGGGTGAAATCAATCCTGAAAAAATGGCCATAGCCGTGAGCATATCGGCTTTGTCCGGTTTGGGCGCTGAACTTTCATAGATAAGTTTATCGGCTTCGTCTATCAGCTCCCGGCCATGCCGCATCAATGGCACAAACGGGGCCAGGCAGGTGATACCTTTATCGATAATCTCTTGGGCATCCAGGTCGTAAACTCGAATCACCTGAAACCTGAAAGTGACCTGATTATCCTGGTAAACATCTACGGCTTGCGGCGAGGGGCGCAGTAATAAAACACAAGATACAGCCTCAAGTTCGTATTCTAATAAGGACCTGGACCGGTAGTCCAGCATCCTTAACCCGATCTTTTTATCCCACCGGGTCTGGATTTCCAGCAGGACCAGTTTCCTGACCCCATGTTCGTCCGTGACCAGCACCGAATAGTCGCTTCTTTTCAGACTCACCGTCTCCTGGGGCAACGGGTCGATCAGCCGGCTTTCCAAGACGGGGATCCCAACCCAGTGGCGGAGGATGACATCCCGGCATTTCTCCATCATCACTTTGGTGCATACATCGTATTGCATAAGCAATTCCGGGCCTGGTCAAGGATTTAAGATTGACTTAACAGTCGACGGATCATCATTTTACTGTTTCTAACCGGACTCAAAAGTATCGGACAATCTGGGTTGGATTTCAGTGGCGGATTTGACCGCGTCGATGATCTTGACATAACCCGTGCAGCGGCAGATGTTACCGGAAATGGCCTCTCGGATCTCTTCTTCCGTGGGGTGGGGATGCTTTTTTCGTAATCCTTTAACCGACATAATCATCCCTGGGGTGCAAAAGCCGCACTGCACCGCGCTGTTGTCCACAAAAGCCTGCTGGATTGGATCAAGCTTCCCGGCCACGGCTAACCCCTCAACAGTGGTCACCTCCTGCCCGGCCACGGACAAAGCCAGGGTGAGGCAGGAACGAATAGGCGCGCCATCCAGCAGGACCGTGCAAGCGCCACATGCCCCTTCCGCACAACCTTCCTTTGTTCCGGTCAGCATCAGGTGGTTTCGGATGAGTTCCAACAGGGTGAGCTGGGGTTCGACGCTCAGGCTGACGGATTCTCCATTGATCGTTAATTCCAGGGGATATCTTTTCCGGATCATAACCAGTCTCCACAAAGTCTTTGGATATTAGGGGACTATCCCTTCTTCTAAGATGACTTCCCGGATCCCCGGGAGATTGGACAAGTCTTGCATTAATGTCGGCCATAGGACATCGCCCTTGGAGACCAGGCTGAAATGAAAGGTGATGGTTTCTTGGATGATATGATGATGAAAACTGGCCAGGTGAAATTTGGAGAAAGGGTGCTTCTTTAAAACGTCCTCGATTAGGGTTAGGCGGTCCTCTTCGTTATCGGAGACCAGGGTGAGACCGTTAAAGTTGTCTTTGCGTAGATACGTCTTGGTCTGGCGGAGGACATAAAGGCAGAAAAAGCTAAGTAAAGTAACCGAAATGGCCGGGACAAAGTAGCCGCTGCCCACCGCCAATCCCACCGCCGCGATCATCCACATCCCGGCCGCGGTGGTCAATCCTCTGACTGTGCCTTTCCCTACAATGATGGCTCCAGCTCCCATGAACCCCATGCCGGCCAGGGCATATGAGGCGATGCGGCCGGGGTCGATCCGGATGGAGCTATTAGTATCAAAATGTTTAAATATATCATGAATGTGGAGTGATGTCATCATGATCAAGCAACAACCCAAGGCGACCAGAATATACGTTCGGAATCCTGCCGCCTGACCATGGGTCTCCCGCTCAAAGCCGATCAGCGCGCCCAAAAGGGTGGCCAAAAAAAGCTTCCAGAAGGTTTCCGAAAAGACGCCGGGACCAATAAAAGACAGTTGTTCCAGTCTAATCTGCCAATCCAATATTCTGTTCTCCTCCGCCTGGTCGAAAATTGAAGTCCATAGGTTTGCCGCTCGACAGTCATATCCAAGACCAGCCTATTATACACCTGATACCTGACATTGTCACTATCTACTTTGATAACTCGGATTAAATCAGGGCCTGCCATGAGGCCATAATTTCTGGTTTAATTCAAATAACCGGCTGGTTAGTCCGAGACCGGTGACCCGTACCGTTTCAAACCACTCGCCGGCGTTGAAACCGGTGTAAACGTTTTGTCATCAGGTCCATTACCGGTCTCAGCTCAGACGATTTAAGGGCCAGGGTCACGGCGCCGTAAGCGATCATGCCCAGAAGAATTCCGCCTATGACCACCAGCAGGACCCTGGTGGTCGGCATGGCCTGACGATATAGAGGCACAATCACCCCAAAATGAATGACGAGTCCCATCACGCCGGCCGCGGTCGTCACTTTTAGGGCTGACTTTACGATAGATTTTGCCTGAATATCGGATAATCGGCAGTGCAACAGCCAGGCCAACAAAGCCAGATTAACGACCGCTGAAAGACTGTTGGCCAGGGCCAGGCCTGCGTATTGCATCGGGCCCATTAACAGCAGACTGAAGAAGACATTGGCCACCAGACTCAAAGCGGCCACCTTCACCGGGGTAGCGGTATCCTGAAGGGCATAAAAGACGTTAACTACAATCCTGACCCCGGCTATTGCAGCCAACCCAACGGAATACCATAGTAAAGCCGATGACGTGGCTTCCACCGCTTCCCAGGTGAATCGGCCGCGCATGAAGAGCAGGGCCACAATGGGCCGGCGGAGCACAATCAGGCCGACCATGGCCGGGACGGTGATAAACAGAACCAAACGCATCCCAAAGGAGAAGGTCGCACCCAGTCCAGCCATGTCATCTCCAGCCACATGCCGAGACAGGCTGGGTAGGATCGCCGTGGCCACGGCCACAGCAAAGATGCCCAACGGGAATTCCAGAATTCGGTCTGCAAAATAAAGGTAAGAAACACTGCCCTGGGGCAACATGGAGGCCAGCAGGGTGCCTACCGCTACGTTTATTTGATAGACCCCCGCCCCCATAGCCGCGGGGACGAACAATAGAAAAATCTTTTTAACGGCTGGATGCTTATAGTCTAAACTGAATCTGATCATCGCCCCTTTTTGAATGAGAAAAGGGATCTGCAGAGCCAACTGGGCTATCCCGCCTATAATCACCCCCCAGGCCAGCCGGTAAACCGGACTTCCGACCAGAGGTCCCAGGAGATAGACGCCGGCGATCATGCTCAGGTTGAGGAGGCACGGGGCCAGGGCCGGGGCGGCGAAATGGTTCAGTGAATTAAGCATCCCCATAATTAATGAAACCAGAGAGATGAAGAAGATATAAGGAAACATGATCCTGGTCAAGGATACGGCTAGATCGAACTGGACGGGAGACTTAACAAATCCCGGCGCCAATACGGAGATAACCGCCGGGGCAAAGACCACGCCCAGGATCGTCAGGACCGTGAGCAAGATAATCATTAAGGTAAACACGACCCCGGCCAACTCCAGGGCTTCCCTTTTTGATTTTTTGGTTAAGTACTCTGTAAAAACAGGGACAAAAGCGATAGTCAGGGCCCCTTCGGCGACCAATCGACGGAGCAGATTGGGGATTCGGAAGGCGACGAAAAAAGCATCTGCGGCCATGGATGCGCCCACAAAATAAGCGGTGACCATGTCCCGTAAAAAGCCCAAGATGCGTGAAAGGAGCGTGGCGAAACCCACTACCCCGGCGGCCCTAGTTAGATTTTTTTTTTCATTCATGGAGTTCTTAGACAACCTTTGTTGATTCGCGCAGGTAAGAAAAAGCTTGACAAGTGGCTAGGGAATGGTTAAAAATTTATTTTTTACTGAGTTAACCCATCTGCCCCCGCGGCTACGTTCCGTGATTTAGAAAGCCTAATTTAAGAACCTAATTTAAAAATAAGACACAAACAAAAGGAGAATCAAGTTGGCCAACCATAAATCCGCTCTTAAGAGAGCCCGGCAGACCATCATCCGGCGTGAGCGCAACAAGTCAAACAAAACCCAGATGAAAAATGCCATCAAAGTCGTTCGGAGCGCTATTGATGACGGTGATCAGGCCAAGGCCTCGAGTCTCCTCTCCATGGCTAACAGCATCATTTTCAAGACTGCTTCGAAGGGAACCATTCATAAAAGAACCGCCGCCCGGAAAGTGTCCAGATTGGCCAAGGCCGCTAACAGCCTCAAGGCCTAGATTTTTTTGACACCGGATGCTATCGTATTTTTGAAAAAGTAAACCGCAGACGAGGCGGAGAAAAGAAGAGAGCGCAGAGTTTCTCTAGTCACATTATGAGACTAAAGAAACCCATCGAGTCCTTTCCTTTTCACTGCGTCCTCTGCGGTTTGTCGTTTGTAGGTTCATCGTTTTGTCTTTCGGGCCGAAGTAGTACACGCTAAATCAGAATCCGGCCAGCATCCGGTCGTGCATTTTCTGGGCTAAGTTCTTGGCAATTTGTCTGAGAGCCTCCTGAAGACCGGCCTCGTTCCCCCTGGGGTCGGAAACATCAACCAGGTATTCATAGTGCCACGACATATTGTCATCCCGCCAAAGGACTTTGTTCGTCCCCAGCTCCGTCAGCCGGGCTTTGACCGTCACCCAGGCCCGCTTTTCTAAAGGGACATTGAACTGCCCATAGGATATGGTATCCACCTTTAGGGATACCACTTCACCTTCAATGATCAGGTCGGCCCTGGTTCGGTCCGTTACCTTCAGTACTCCGCTCCTGGAGAATTCAAACCCCAAGGCATCAGAAAAAAAAGCTCCGACGTCAGGCACGGTGGTCTTGTTGTCAAACATCAGGATAAAAACACTTTTAGCGTGGGGGGGTAACTTTACTTGCCCAGGACCGAATCCGTACCCGCACCCAATGGCCAGCCACATGCACCCGGTAAACATAATCAGCCAGGGCCAGGTTACGGCCCGGACAGGCTGGCTCAGGCCGGGGGGGATCACGGCCGCATCGAGGGATGATTTTTGTTTTATCAGCATGTTGGAAGGAACCTCAGAGGCGCGGATCAGTTGGCCGCCTCCCGGGTGACCGGTATCCGGCCCGGAAGCCGGTTAGATGACGATATTGACCAGTTTGTTCTTGACCAAAATGACCTTCTTGACGGCGGCACCCCCAATGAAAGTGACGATCTTTTCATCTTCCAAAGCTCTTTGTTTGATTTCTTCTTCGTCTGTGTCCACCGCGATGGTCAGGCGGCTCCGGAGTTTCCCGTTCACTTGAATAACAAGTTGAATTTCATCCTCTTTAGCCCGTTCCGGATCATACTTTGGCCAGGGCAGGTCAACCAGATCATCGCTCCGGCCCATAGCCGCCCACATCTCCTGGGTCATGTGAGGGATCATCGGGGATAACATGACAATCAGCGTATCGATGGCCATTTTTAGGACATCCCGGCCGGGATCACCGACAGGCACGACCGGGCACAATCCGGCGGTAAGGTTAAATAGCTCCATACAAGCGGCGATGGCCGTGTTAAAGTGGAATTTTTTGTCTATATCATCAGTGACTTTTCTGATGGTTTGATGAATTTTCCGATCCAGGCGTTTTAATTCCGGCGTCAGTTGGTTGGGGTCATATTGGGCCGGAGTCACCTTAATCATATCGGGATGGTCGAAGAACAGGCGCCAGAGCCGGTTAACGAATCGGTACGAACCATCCACACCCTGGTCGGACCAGTCCAGGTCGCGCTCCGGTGGGGAGGCGAACAAGCTGAACAACCGGACGGTATCGGCCCCGTAGCGGGTGAGCAGGTCATCGGGATCAACCACGTTTCCCTTAGACTTGGACATCTTGGACCCGTCTTTGATGACCATGCCTTGGGTCAGCAGATTAGTGAAGGGTTCGTTGTGGTCCAGCATGCCCATATCTCTCAGCACCTTGGTGAAGAACCGGGAGTACAGCAAATGTAGAATGGCGTGTTCAATGCCCCCGATATATTGATCGACCGGAAGCCAGTATTTGACCTTGGCCGGATCCAGAGGCGCGGTATTGCAATCGGGGCAAGCATACCGATCAAAATACCAGGAGGATTCCATAAAGGTGTCCATAGTATCTGTTTCTCGGCGAGCCGGGCCGGCGCATTTGGGGCAGGTGGTGTTGGTGAATGACTCCAACCGGGGCAGCGGCGATTCTCCGCTCTCCGGGATCTCCGCGTCCAAGGGGAGGATGACTGGAAGGTCCTTTTCCGGAACCGGCACAATGCCGCAGGCGGGGCAATGGATCATGGGAATGGGATTGCCCCAATAACGTTGCCGGGAGATACCCCAGTCACGCAGCCGATAAGTCACGGCCAGGGCGCCTTTTTGTATAGAAGCCAGATAGTCGGCGATGGCCCGTTTGGCCGGTTCGTTGTCCATCCCATTGAACTGGCCGGAATTGACCATGATTCCGGGATTGACATAAGCCTCGGTCATGGTCTCGGGTGCCAGGCCGCCTTCCGGGGGCTGCACCACCACAATCAAAGGCAGGCCATATTTGTGGGCGAATTCAAAGTCGCGCTGGTCATGGGTGGGCACCGCCATAACCGCCCCGGTGCCATATGCCATGAGCACGAAGTTGCCTACAAAAATGGGCATCCGGGCGCCGGTGACCGGGTTAATACAATAACCTCCGGTAAAGACGCCTTCTTTTTCCGTATCATCGGCGGTCCGGGCAATCATATCTTGTTTGCGGACCCGTTGGACAAACTCATCGACAATTTTTTCCTGCGGGGTGCCCCGAGACAGCTTGACGGCTAAGGGGTGTTCGGGGGCCAGAGTCATGAACGTGGCGCCAAAGACGGTATCGGGCCGGGTGGTGAACACCTTAATTTGTTCGGTAGAGTTCTCCAATTGAAATATGATATTGGCACCGTAACTCTTTCCGATCCAGTTTTTCTGCATGGTCATGACCCGCTCCGGCCATCCGGGCAACTGGTCACAATATTCCAGCAGCTCCTCGGCATAAGCGGTTATTTTTAGAAACCATCCCGGCATCTCCCGGGTAGTCACCTCGGAACTGCACCGCCAGCATAACCCGGCCTCCACCTGCTCATTGGCCAACACGGTTTGACAGGCCGGACACCAGTTGACTGTGGCCTCTTTTTGATAAACCAGGCCTTTTTCGTACATTCTTAAGAAAAAAAGTTGTTCCCATTTATAATAATCCACATCGCAGGTGGCCAGTTCCCGATCCCAGTCATAGCTAAAGCCCATTTTTTTTAACTGGCTTCGCATGTAATCGATATTTTCATAGGTCCATTTGGCCGGATGAACTTTTTTGGCGATAGCCGCGTTTTCCGCCGGCATACCAAAGGCATCCCAGCCCATAGGATGGAGGACGTTATAGCCGCGCATCCGTTTGTATCGGGCGACCACATCGCCAATCGTGTAGTTCCGGACATGACCCATGTGGATCCGTCCGGAGGGATAGGGAAACATCTCCAGCAGGTAATATTTTTCCCGGGATGGATCCTCGGTTACCTGGAATAGTTTTTTTTCTTCCCAACAGGTCTGCCATTTCAATTCAATGGCCGTGGGATCGTATTTTATGTCCATAATCTTCTCTCTATATGACTAATTCAGCCGGGATGACCAGGCGCCGCCGGTCTGTCGGGTGGCAACAAGCCTTAACTGAACCACTTAACTGAACCATGAGTTAGAAAAACGATTCCGGCTCAGGTAGCATCAGCAGGATCAAATTTATTAACATAGTTAGCCGGGCAAGGCAATCTAGTTTTTTACTTTCTTTTCGGCCGGCGCCGTAAAATATTGTGGCGATGATTTTGCTCCGGCTAATCACCATCGGCCGGCTTCTCTACCCGGAGGACGAAGCTTATCGTATTTTTCTTGTTCTAAGGAGCGCGTTGCCTTATACTTAATCAACTTTGGCCCAGGTGGCCGGCCGACTCAGGGAACTGACCGGTAAATTTAAGGTAACTTCTCATGAATCATGAGGCGGGTGCTATGCTTTTGAAGTCATTGATACGGATTAACGTTGTTATTGTTCTGCTTTGTTTTGCTGTTCCAGCTTCAGGCGCGAGCAAAATTTACCTCGGGGTGTTTGATAATGATAAAGAAAAGAGTCTTAGTGATCTTTCCGGTGTCAAAGAATTTGAGCGAGATGCAGGCAAGAAAGTGGCAATTATTCATGTGTTTCAAGCATGGGGCGCCCTGGATGGAAAGAATCAATTCGATTCCAAGGCCATGAACGTGATTCGCAGCCACGGTTCCATACCGCTTCTCTCCTGGGCACCACGAGCGTTACATAGGAAGGAGAACCAGCCGGAGTTTGCTTTGCGAAACATCATAGAGAGCAAATTCGACGATTACATCACAAGATACGCCCGGGACATTAAGGCTTGGAATCATCCTCTTTTTCTGCGCTTTGCCCATGAAATGAACGGCACGTGGTATCCATGGTCGGAAGAAGTGAACGGTAATCGCACCGGTGAATACGTTCGAGCCTGGCGTCATGTGCACCGCATTTTCAGCCGTGAAGGTGTCCTAAATGTAACATGGGTTTGGTGCCCAAGCCGCAAAAAGGCTGCCTCGCAAAACTTGCACAAACTTTATCCTGGAGATGAATACGTTGACTGGCTGGGAATGGATGGATTCAATGATACGCGGGAGCGGCCTTGGCGATCTTTAGAGACCCTATTTGAGGATATTTATCGAGAAATCACTAAAATATCGGACAAGCCGGTGATGATTGCCGAGTTTTCCTCCTTGGAAGAAGGAGGGAGCAAGGCCCGGTGGATTCGAAGGGCGCTTAATGTGACAATACCGGAACGTTTTCCACACGTGGGCGCGGTTGTATGGCTTAATCATAAGTTCAGTTCAGAGTTGGACTGGCGCATCGAATCGTCGGCGACGGCCCAAAAAGCATTTGCAGAGGCGGTTTCTTCACCAATTTATATAGGCAATAGCCTACAATTGATAAGCATATCTCCGATCCCGGCACCATAAGATGTGGTCATGTGGGTTTGTTTATCAGAGACCAAACAAGTACATATCATCATCTGACATGAAATCTGTCATTTCATCCGACTCGTGGTGAAAGCCCATGCGACACCATTCTCTTTTTCCAAAGTTTTTTGACTTGGATTTGGGCTGAACGATGTCGGATCAAAACGCTAGAAATCTAATTTATATGACTAACGTACGATTATTTCAGCAAACTCTTACCTCAGCATTCTTCTTCGATTACTACCCAGTCGAGAATTGACCAGCGATAAAGTTACAACGGCGCTTCAACAATCCGGGCAGGGAAACCTCCGCCCTTGCCACAAACTCGTCGGCCTGGTATGATGGCCAACCTGTCTTGGTTCAAGAATATTTCTGAGAATCAAAAGTTAGGGTTATCAGCTCAGGTGTTATGATCATAACAGATCTCAGGTGTGCGTTCCAGCTTAACCGCTTATGGGTCAGAGGCAAGTTCTGTTGATGTGGCTGGATCGGAACCGGACAATATGAGAAGACTACTACAACATTGGTCATGATGGGTATGCTTATTGCTTATATCCCCGAAAAAAACAAAACCGCCGACCGCAGATCCGAGGTCGGCCGGACACGGTTAACGGGCCGTCAGACTAAATGAAGCCGATACACCGGCAACTGATGCCTGACAAAACAAAAAATGTACTACTATCATCACGTACAAACCATAGGGGAGCTATTTAATGGATTGTCAGCAAGCCGGCCTGGGGGCCGGGGATGAAGGATACTCTGGTCAGATACTGCATGGTGATTATAGTGACCAACTGAAGAGCCGGGTAAGGGAGTTGATCACCTGCTACCGACTTTTCGAGGATACCGGCAATCCGGCCACTCCATATCTGTCGGCCTGGAGGGAAGGCGACAGCCGCATCTGGTATGAATATCCAGGTAAGCAACTAACGGAATTGTTGCACCTGGCCTGTCCTGAGTCGGCCCGGACTTTACGTGATTGCGTGGTAGAGCGGCGGGTCTACTGCCATCATGATGATGAGCCGGGGGTCATAACAGAGACGATTGGCCGGGAGGAGTTGGTCGAGGTCAGGGGGGCGTTGCGGGCCGAGGGTAAGGCCAGCGGTGCGGTGGAAGCCGTTTATAAAATAAAGACCGATCATGGGTATCATTGGGTGAAAGATAGGGCGGTTATAGAAATATTCCCGCAGGATGCCGTGTGCCTTTCACTGGGTTGTTTGGCCGACGTGTCTAAAGAGATGGAAGCCGAGGAAGAGCGGAAAAGACTGGTCATAGAATTGCAGGAGGCCCTGAATAAAGTCAAACTGCTCAGCGGGATGCTGCCCATTTGCGCCGCCTGCAAAAAGATTCGAGACGATCAGGGCTATTGGACTCAAATCGAATCATATATTCGAAAACATTCGGAGGCTCAGTTCACTCACGGCATTTGTCCCGATTGTGCGAAGCGATTGTATCCGGATCTTTAATAGGCCATAGGACCGCCTCAGTCTGACGGAGTGCCCACTTGATTGACCGGTTGGCATCAACCTGATTGGCCGTTGGCGTCACCCGAGTTGGCGCCGAATAGAAAAATTATTATTTTGGATTAGTTAGGTGGGTTGAACGATTGGCACTTTTTTTGCTTTTATCGTATCGCGATGGAATAACCAATCTCAAATCACATTCTCAATTATGGAGGAAAAATGAAAAAAAGTATCGTTCTAAGCGTGTTTTTGTTCGCTTGCGGTCTGTTTCTGCCTGTTTGCCATGCTGCAACTAGCTGGACTGGTTGCGTCTACGACACCAGTTATCCCAACACCAAGTATAACTACGTCGTTGATCAAGTGGGATCAGGAAGCACGGCATATGCCACGGTCCGCGGCACGGTGGTTAACACGACTGCATCCCAAGACGCTTTTCCCGGCACTATGGACGGATACATTGAATCCTCAACCAGTAAAATTCATTTTACCATCGTTTACCGAAACAACTGGGGATCACGTTTTTACGTTATCGACCGCAACGGGGCGGGGATTTCTTGGGCTGTGGACGCGACCGGTGTGATTTATGACTCAGCCCACTCTATTCAAGTCCAAACTTGCCCGGCTGGCGATGAGTCCGTGAATAACCAATTGAACGATGTCTTCAACCTCGATCAACATAATCGGTAATTCTATCGCGATAGAAAAACGCTAAATCGATTTCCGCAAGGCAGCTAAATAAATTGGGAGGGTGTCCCATGATCAGGAACATAAGAAGAGTATCATGCCATTTATTGGCCATTTTTATAATTGGTTGTCTTCTGTATTCTCCGGCCGTCACGGCTTATGCGGGCGAGCTTCCGGCGTCTCATCCGTCATGTGTGACCTGCAAAGGAACGCTTAGTCCTCTTGGCCGGTGGTGTGATAATAAAAACGGCACGGTTACCGATATGAGCACCGGAATGGTCTGGCTGAAAGACGCTAGTTGGGGCGGCATTTATTATTTTTACACGACTCTCATGACCACGATGGTGACGACGGCGCCGCGTCCCAGGCCGCCTCTAAGCCATCTGCCAATATGAATGGTCAAGTCGTAGGCGCCTTAATCAACGCCATGGCCTAACCCCATCCTCTTACCGTGATGCCGGGCAGTTGAGCCTGGTTGGGTATGTCCGATGATGGCATTTTCCGGGACCGAAACCCGCATATTATCATCAATCGGCCGGCTCAACGCCCGGTTGGGGCCAATGTCAAAACCACCAGCCGACTGTCCGGCATTACGTTTAACCAGATCATTCTTCCACTAATGCGAGGGGTCGAGATTGAAACGTCACCTGTCAATCTTTGCTTCCTGATTGTTTATTGTCCACTCCGAACGGGCCAAATGTAGTGACTTACCGTCTTATCGTCAGGGCCCCAGATTTGGTCACCGCAGACAGTTGAGAGGCTGACGTACCACCCGTTGCCCAACCCCCATCTGTCGTTAGTACTACTCGACCAGTAGTAGTGCGGCAGGACATTTTCAAAAAAATACATTTTGGAACCGCAGATCGACTCGAGCCCGTTTATGAGTGATTGAAACTGGTTGACAGTGGGCAAGCTCCAATCGCCTGCGGTTGAACCATCGGTCAATGAAGCTGGATTTCCAGCCTTGACCATGGAAGCACGGTCATAGGCGGTTACTTGAGAGGCCATATCTGCCTGTAGAGGATATAGTCCGCCCCAGCTAGCGTTTTTTAACCAGACCAACCCGGTGCTCATGTCGGTTACCGTGCCGTTGAGGTTATCACACCACCTCCCCCGGGGACTGAGTGTGCCTTTGCAGGCGACACATGCTCCGTGCGAGGCCGAAAGCTCATCGGCATAGACCGGAATGAAGGAACAGATTAACAAATATGCCGCCACAAAAATGAGCGCCAGATAACATGATAAATTTCTTCGTTTCCTGATCATGAAATAACCCTCCATTTCAAGCATGGAAATAAAATATGACCAGTATAGATCCGCGGCACAAGGATATCTCATCCTGTCTCCGGCCGCCGAAAGACCGAGTAACCCAATGTCCTATTTTATTTGCCGAACCGGCCAGACATAGGCATTGACCCACTTGTAGTTCGGATGGATGTTGCCGTCGTCCAGGCTAAGGATCCACACGATGCTCCCATTATACGCAGTATTCGACCAGTAGGCGTTATCTTGGACACCTTCAAAAAAATACGTGTTTGAAAGGCTGATGGCCTCGGTCCCGGTCACTAGTGATTTCAACTGGTTAATGGTAGGCAAGCTCCAATCGCCTCTGACGGAACCATCGGTCAATGAAGCTGGATTTCCAGGGCCGACCAGCGTAGCGCGGTCATAGGCAGTGTCTTGAGCCGATTCTCTCCACATAGGATACATTCCACCCCAGCTTGCGTCGAACAACCAGACCAAGCCGGTGGTCATGTCGGTGACCGTACCGTCGTGATTATTACACCACCGCCCCTGAGAGCTAAGCGACCCCTTACAAGTGATACATGAGGGATGCGTGACCGAGGGCGGAAGCTCGCCGGCATAGGCCGGGATGACGGAGCAAATCGATAAACATAATGTTACCAAAATAAGCGCCGGATAGTCTGATGAGTTTTTTCGTTTCTTTAGCATGGCACAACCCTCCATAATAGACATAGAAATAAGCTATAACTCGTTTAGGTTCACAGCCATAGCAGCCGACATTCGTACTTCCGGCCAATGACCGAATAGTTAGAGAATCAATTCGGCTAATGTCCTGCTCGAACCGGCCAGACGTGGAAGCTCCAGTCCTTAGGGAAGTTCTGGACGGAGCCGTAGTCCATAAAGACGACCCACGCCCAGCTCGTATCCTGGGCGTTCGGAGTACTCGACCAATAGCCGTTGGGATATAACAAATCGAAATACATGACACCGGTAAAGAAATACGTGCCGTTAAGGTTAACGCCTTCAGTCCCTGTCGTGAGAGATTTCAATTGGTTCAAAGTCGGCAAACTCCAATCGCCTGCCGCAGAACGATCGGTTAGTGAGGTTGGATATCCATTCTTGACCATAGAAGCCCGATCATAGGCAGTTACTTGAGATGCCGTATTTGTTTGTAGAGGAAATGGCCCACCCCAGCCGGCGTCTTTCAGCCAGACCAGTCCGGTGGTCATGTCGGTGACCGTCCCGTTGCCGTTATCACACCACCGGCCAAGGGGGCTAAGCGTCCCTTTACAGGAGACACATGCTGCGTGCGAGGCCGGAAGCTCGTCGGCATGGGACGCGACACACGAATAAGCCAGTAGAAATATCAGCATGGAGCCGGCCATAAAAGAGCCGAATAAGCTTCTTTTATCCTCACGCATAAAGCTACCTTCCAAATGTGTTTGATTGTTTATCGGCGGGAGAAGGTTGACCCCATGGCCATTCAGTCAAGAGCTGCCCATCGCGTATTCCCTTCAAAGTCTGTGATGACGACAGCCTTAAAACGCTTAGGACGTTTTCCTCCACTCACACCATCAAACAACCAGATGATCAATTCGTCTATTGTCCACCACGAACAGGCCACCAGTAGGTGTAGCCGAACTTAGGACAATACCCCCCCCGTAGCCCCCATACACACCGACGAGCAACGCGGTGGCGGGGTCGAAGGAGTCGGTTGTACTAGACCAGTAGTAGCAGTAGGACCGGAGGCCGGTAAAAAGATACTGGCTGGAAGAACGGATGGCCTCAGTTCCGTTCGTAAGAGCGTAAAGCTCGTTATATGTTGGCAAACGCCATTGACCTGCCTGTGAACCATCGGTCAACGAGGCTGGGTTACCAGCTTTAACTTGAGCCGCTTGACCAACGGCGCCATACCAGGTAGTATACGAACCCCAGGCCGCGTCTTTCAGCCAGATCAATCCGGTGGTCGTGTCGGTGACAGTGCCGTTTCGGTT